>NZ_JBZAYE010000344.1:0-7785 GCF_058244205.1 Variovorax sp. 20P10.2.4 | reverse complement strand
GCCGCGCCCAAGGCGCCGACGGTCGACAAGGACCTCGAGGAAAAGACAAAGAAGGCCGAGGCCGACGAGAAGGCCAAGCAGGCGGCAGAAGCCGCGAAGCTCGCCAAGGCCAAGGCCGAGAACTGCAGCCGCGCCCGCGAGAGCAAGGCCACCATGGACAGCGGCATGCGCATCGCGCGCGTCAACGCCAAGGGCGAGCGCGAGATCCTCGACGACAACCAGCGCGTGGCCGAGCAGCGCCGGCTGCAGTCGGTGATCGACAGCGACTGCAAGTAAGCCGCGCCGAGGGGTTCAGTACCCCGCCTTGCCGCCCTTGCGCCGGTTCGCGAACAGTCCGGTGCCGCGCGCGCCCTGCTGCTGGAAGCGCTCGCGCCGCGCCACCTTCGGATCGACCTCTAGCGCTCGGCACAGCTCGACGCGGTCGCCGTCTTCGAGCGCATCGTCCCAATCGGCGGTCCGGCCCCAGATGCCGGGCGTCATCGTCTGGCGCCAATCGAGCGCGGGAAAGCGCTGAGCCAGCGTGCTGGCGCGGATCGCATCGTTCACGGTGGCGCCGGTGGGCAGGCGCAGCGGCTCCTCGAACACCTCGCGCGGTGCCGGCGAGCAGCTCAGGGTCACCTCGATCATCGGTGCTTCAGGGCGCGCCGTAGACCTGCTCGGCGCGCTTGACGAAGGCCTCGACCAGGCTCGATGCGATGGTGTCGAACACCGGCCCCACGAGGGCCTGCAGCGCGAAGTTGCTGAAGCCGTAGCTCAGGTGCAGCTCGACGCGGCAGGCGCGCTCGCCGCCCTCGCCCACCGGCACGAATTTCCAGTGGCCGTCGAGGTTGGAGAACGGCCCGTCGACCAGCTTGAGCTGCACCTCGCGGCCGGGCACGTGGGTGTTGCGCGTGGTGAAGCTCTGGTGCAGGCCCGCGAAGGCCAGGCCCACCTCGGCGGTCATGCCGGCCTCGTCCTGCTCGATGACGCGCGCCTTGTCGCACCAGGGCAGGAACTGGGGGTACTTCGCCACATCGGTGACCAGCGCGTACATCTCTTCGGCGCTGTACCAGATGAGAACGGACTTGTTGACTGTTTTCATTGAATCGGATCGAGAGACCGATTCATTGTAGGGAGCCTCCGTGGCTCCCTCCTCTCGCCGGACGGGAGCCCGCTCTCTAGTCCAGCCCTCTCAGCCCGAACGCGACCAGGCCGCCATCAGCGTGTTCGAGGGCTGCGTCTCGTCGAGCAGCTTGCGTGCGGTTTCGACGCCGGCCACCGGCAGGCCCTTCGGATCGAGCAGCCCCACCTGCACCAGCACGCTGGCCTGATCCCAGTAGATGTGCTCGTGGTAGAGCTTGTCGCCGCGAAACTTGACGATCGCCACCAGCGGGATCTCCACCGGCCTGCCCGTGGGCGCCACGCCGGGCAGCAGCCAGTCGATCTCGCAGGTATGGGTGAAGCTGAACAGGATCTCGTCGACGATCTGCGTCGCGCCCACGGTGCGCGAGATCGGCACGAGCCGCGTGTCGGGCGGATTGCTGTTCACGAAATGGTGCTGGTAGAAGCGGCTCAGCATCGCGTGCCCCACGCCGCCGGTCATGGTCGGGATGTGGTTGACGTAGGGCTCGGCCACCATGGTGGCCATGGTGTCGGCCACGTTGCGGGTCGCGAACTCGTACTCGCAGTGCTTGTCCCACAGCGCCGAGAAGTCGTAATGCGGCCCCATCTCGCGGCGGAACGCAGCCACGCTGCGCTCGTGCGCCATCAGCGCCGAGGGCTTGTGGTAGTGGTCGCCGCCCAGGCGCGCGAAGGCATGGTCGACGCCCGGATAGACGTAGAGCTCGCAGCCAGGCCGCGCACCGAGCGTCTCGACGATGCGCGAGCGCGCCTCGGGCGGGCAGAAGCCGTCGAGCTCGGGGATGTGCAGCACCAGCCGGCCCTGGATGCGGTCGGCCTCCTCGAGCCGCTGCTCGATGCCCACGCCGTAGTAGCCCACGCAGACGTCGGCGTCGGTGCGGCAGGCCGCGAGGTAGGCGAGTTTGCCGCCCATGCAGAAGCCCAGCACGCCGGCCTTGCCCTGCTGCTCGGGCAGCGAGCGCAGCAGCGCCAGCGAAGCGGCCACGTCCTCGGTGCCCTTGTCCTCGTCGAAGCCCTTGTAGAGCGCGAAGGCCTTCTGCCAGTCGTCGGGCGCATAGCCGAGCTCGACCTCGGGCTGCTGGCGCCAGAACAGGTCGGGCGCGAGCACCACGTAGCCTTCTTCCGCGTAGTAGTCGGCCACCTGCCGCATGGTGGCATTGACGCCGAAGATCTCCTGCGCCAGCACGATGCCGGGGCCCTTGCCCGAGGCGGGGGTGGCGAGGTAGGCGCGGAAGCTGCCGCTGCCGTCGATGGCCGGCACCTGCAGCCAGCGGCCCTTCTGAGCTGTCATGTCTTTCTCCTTGTTCCGAATCTCTGAGTCGTGGGGTGGTACGGCCGGCGCTCAGGCCGGCACGCACTCGTCGCGCAGGGTGGTGAACTGGCCGCAGGCATAGAGCAGCGGCAGCCCTTGCGCGTCGGTGATGCGCGCGGCCTTGACCTCGCCGATAAGCATCGCGTGGCTGTGCGCCACCATCATCTCGTCGACCACGCAGTCGAACACCGCGAGCGCGCCGCGCAGCACGGGCGCGCCGGTCACCAGCGTCTCCCAGTGCGCGGGATCGAAGCGCTCGCCGGCCTCGCCCTGGCGCGAGAAGGCCAGCGCCAGCGCCGACTGGTCGAGCGCGAGCAGGTTGACCGCCATGCGGCGGCTCTGCGCGATGGTGCGAAAGCTGCTGCCCTGCAGGTTGACGCAGGCCAGGATGCGCGCGGGCTCGGCCGAGAACGAGGTCACGGCCGTGGCCGTGAGGCCCACGGGCGTCTGCCCGTCGGTGCTCGTGACCACGGTCACGGCGCCGACCAGGCAGCGCATGGCGCGCCGGAAGTCGCCCGCGCCCACGTTGGGCTCGCAGCGCAGCGACTCGATGGCCCGGAACTCGCCGCGCATGGTCAGGCCGCCTCCGGTTGCGGCGCCAGCGAGCGCAGGTAGGCGCTGCTCGCGTCGGGCGTCATGAAGAACTCGGCGTAGTCGCGCGGATCGTTGAAGCCGTTGACGAAGCGCCGTGCCACGGCCGCGTTGCCCTGGGCCGCGCCCAGCACCTCGAGCACGTGCGGGGGCGGCGGCTGCAGCATCGCGTTGGTCCACTCGACGACGTGGCGCGCATAGCGCCAGTAGCCGTCGAAGGCCGACTGCATGAAGTCCGCGTCGAAGGCGCCCTCGCCCTGCGCGAGGATGGCGCGCAGGTAGGCATCGGCGCACTTGGCGGCGTTGTTCGAGCCCTGGCCGGTGATCGGGTCGTTGAGGCACACCACGTCGCCCATGCCGAGCACGGCGCGGCCCGAGGGCAGCCGCCCGACCGGCTTGCGCACCGTGGGCGCGAAGCGGCCGGCCAGGATGCCGTTGTCGTCGGTCAGGCGCACGTCGCGGCAGCGCTCGGCCTCCCAGGGCGTGAAGGTGTCGAGGATCGACAGCGAGCGCTCGAGGTGCTGCGCGGGCGTCTTCACGTCGGCCCAGCAGTCCATCGGGCCGCCCGGCACGCCCTCGAACACCATGATCTCGCACGGCCCCGTCACGGTCAGCGCGGGGAACACGAAGTACTCGCCGACACCGGGGATCAGGTTGAAGTTGACGGCCGAGTACTCGGGGCGCGGCGTCATGCCGTGCACATAGGTCAGGGCCAGTGCGCGCTGCGGCTTGTCGTAGGGCGAGCGCTGCGCGTCGCGTTCGAACATCTGCGCGATCTCGCCCTTGCCGGCGGCCACGATCACCAGGTCGTGCGACTGGGTCCAGCGCTCGAGGTCCTCGATGCCCGCGTCCTGGAACAGGATCTGCCCGCCGCGTTCCTCGAAGGTCTTCATCCAGGCCGGCACCTTCACGCGCTGGTCGACCGAACGCGCGGGCGCGTCGAGGCGGTGCGACCAGCCGAGCAGCTTCTCGCCGGGCTTCTCGGGATGCGGCACGGCGAAGCCGATGCCCTCGACCGGCGGGCAGGCGTCGGCCCATTGGTCGATGCCGAGGTCGCGCTCGATCTGCAGGCTGGCGTCGAACATGCACTGGCTCGACATCACGCGGCCGGTTGCGATGTCCTCGGCGCTGCGGTTCGAGACCACGGTCACCTCGTGGCCCTCGCGCTGGAGGCCCAGCGCCAGTTGCAGGCCCGACTGGCCCGCGCCGACGATCATGAAACGGCGCGGCTTGGCGCCCTGCGATGCGATGTTGCTCATGGGTATGCCTCGTTCGTGGGTGGGATGAAGAAAGGGTGCGCTGGGCGCCTTCAGGCCGCGAGCTTGGGAATGGCCGGCTCGCCCTGCTCCGGGCCCAGGGCCGAATAGCCGCCGTCCACGGCCCAGTCGGCGCCGGTGACGAACGAGGCCTTGTGCGAGCACAGGAAGGCCACCACGTGGCCGACCTCGACCGGGTCGCCCACGCGGCCGAGCATGTGGAAGGGCTTGGCCACCGCATCGGTCTTGGCGCGGTCGCCGCCGGTGAGCTGGTCCATCACGGCCGACCAGGTCCAGCCCGGCGAGACGGAATTGACGCGCACGTTCATCGCCGCCAGGTCCAGCGCCATGTTGCGCGTGAGCTGCACCAGCGCGGCCTTGCTCACCGGATAGAGCCAGCGGCCGGTCTGGGCCACGCCCGAGGAGATCGAGGTGAAGTTGACGATGGCGCCGCCGCCCGCGGCCTGCATGAAGGGCAGCGTGGCGCGCGCCATCATCACGGCCGAGACCACGTTGACGTCGAGCGCGGTCTGCCATTCGCCGCGCGGCGAGGCCAGGCCGTTGTCGAGGTAGCTGCAGGCCAGGTTCACGAGCGCGTGGATGCGGCCCTCGGCATCGGCCGCCTGTTCGACGCAGGCCTGCACGGCGGCGTCGTCGGTGATGTCGGTGGCGATGAATTTCGCACCGATCTCGCGCGCCACCGCCTCGCCGCGCGCCACGTCGATGTCGGCCAGCACCACGCGTGCACCGGCATCGCGCAGGCAACGGGCCACGCCCGCACCGATGAGGGTCGCGCCACCGGTGACGAGCACCGTCCTGTCCTGCAAGTCCTTGTCGCTCATGCCTTTTCTCCTGGTTGGTCCCGTTGTCAATTGCTTGCAGTTACTTTAGATTTGAAGGATTCAGACCCCAATCCGGATTGCGCAGCCGCTGTCCGCAAAACGCATTTATTCGCTGCCCCCACGCCGCCCCGCATGGAACACGCTGTCGCTGCATCGGCCTCGCTTCCCCTGTCGCGCTATGCCGTCATCGCCACGCCCGACCTCGACGAGGCGCGCGACGAGGTGGCGCGCATCTTCTGTCCGCACCGGCTGCACCTCGGGCACGGCAGCTCGCGCTTCGACGCGCGCCACCATGTCGCGCCGCTGGGCGACATCTCGCTGAACTACGTGCAGTACGGCGCCGAGGTCGAGATCGATCCCGGCTGCCTCGGCGACTTCTATCTGCTGCAGATCCCGCTCAGGGGCAACGCCCGCATCGAGTGGGCCGGCCGCTCCTTCACCTCCGACGCGCACCGGGCCTCGCTGGCCTCGCCGAGCCAGCCGCTGCGCATGCGCTGGGGCGACGACACGCCGCACCTGATCGTGAAGATCGGCAAGGCGGTGGTGCAGCGCCACTGGGAGTCGCTGTGCGGCGAGGCGGCCGGCGCGCGGCCGCTCGAATTCGAGCCCGAGATCGCGCTCGACGAGGGCGCGGGCGCGAGCGTGAAGCACCTGGTCGAATTCCTCGCGCAGGAGCTCTCGTGCGGCCGCACGCCGCTGACCACGCCCTTCCTGGCCCAGGCCGAATCGGGCCTGATCCACACGCTGCTGGGCCAGTTGCCGCACAACCAGAGCGCGCGCCTGGGCGCCGAGCGCGGCGACGTCTCGCCGCGCGCGCTGCGCCGCGCCCGCGAGTACATCGAGGCCCACCTGCCCGATGCGCTCACGGTCGACGAGATCGCCTCGGCCAGCGGATTGTGCGTGCGCAGCCTGCAGGTGGCGTTCCGCCAGCATGCGGGCCAGACGCCGATGGCCTACCTGCGCGAGCGGCGGCTGCTCGCGGTGCACGAGCGGCTGAGCGAGCCGGGCGCCGACACCACCGTGACCTCGGTCGCGCTGCAGTTCGGCTTCGCCCACCTCGGGCGCTTCGCGCAGGACTACGCGCGCCGCTTCGGCGAATCGCCCCATCGCACGCTGCAGCGGCAGCGCTGAAGGTCCCCGCGGCCACTTTCATAGAATCCACGCCCTGTGCATGCCGGGCGGTTGTCCGGGCGCCATGCGCCCCCAAATGACAACGATGGCCACCAAGAAACAAGACACCTCCTCCCGCATCGCCGACAACAAGAAGGCGGCGTACAACTATTTCTTCGAAGAACGCTTCGAGGCCGGCATGGTGCTGGAAGGCTGGGAAGTGAAGGCGCTGCGCGAAGGCAAGGTGCAGCTCACCGACGGCTACGTGGTGATCCGCGACGGCGAGATGTTCGTGCTGGGCTGCCAGATCAACCCGCTCAAGAGCGCCTCGACCCATGTGACGCCCGACTCGGTGCGCACCAAGAAGCTGCTGCTGCACAAGGAAGAGATCCGCCGCCTGACCGGCAAGGTCGAGCAGAAGGGCTACACCCTGGTGCCGCTGAACCTGCACTGGAAGGCCGGCAAGGTGAAGTGCGAGATCGCGCTGGCCAAGGGCAAGGCCGAGCACGACAAGCGCGACACCATCAAGGACCGCGAAGGCAAGCGCGAAGTCGAGCGCGCGATGAAGAGCCGCAGCCGCTGAGCCGCGGCGTTCGCGCTTTTTTTGCGCGGCCATGGAATAAACGCGGCGCCGCGGGCGTTCATGCAGGTGTCGCCGGATCGTCCGGCGCCACAACCAGGAGCTCTTCCATGCCGCTGACCTCGCGCCGCCTTCCCTTCCTCGCCGCCACGCTGCTGGCCGCCGGTTTCCTCTCGCTGCCCGCCGCGGCCCAACCCAAGGCCGCCGACGGCGCCCTGGTCGGCCCCAACGGCATGACCCTCTACACCTTCGACAAGGACACGGCCGGCAACGGCAAGTCGGTCTGCAACGGCCAGTGCGCCACCAACTGGCCGCCGTACATGGCGGCCGACGGCGACAAGGCCGCGGGCGACTTCAGCATCGTCACGCGCGACGACGGCAAGAAGCAGTGGGCCGCCAAGGGCTGGCCGCTGTACTACTGGATCAAGGACACGAAGCCCGGCGACAAGACCGGCGACGGCGTCAACGGCAGCTGGAAGACCGCCAAGCCCTGAGCCCGGGCCTTCCCGCCTTCCATGGACGCCCGCCAGCTCGCCCCGCACATTCCCGGCCTGCGCCGCTATGCGCGCGCGCTGACCGGCAATGCCTGGGCGGCCGACGACCTGGTGCAGGACACGCTCGAGCGTGCCTGCAGCAAGTGGCGGCTGTGGGTGGCGGGCAGCGACCTGCGTGCCTGGCTGTTCGCGATCATGCACAACCTCTTCGCGAGCCAGGTGCGCCGCGCGCCGCCGCCGCATGCGGCCGTGTCGCTCGACGAACTGCCGCCCGAACAGCAGGGCGGCGTCGACCCCGGCCGCGACCACGGCGTGCGGCTCGACCTGCAGCGCTGCCTGCTGCAGCTGCCGGAAGAGCAACGCGCCGTGCTGCTGCTGGTGACGCTCGAAGACCTGTCCTATGCCGAGGTCGCGAAGGTGCTCGGCATTCCGCTGGGCACCGTGATGTCGCGGCTGTCGCGCGCCCGCGTGCGGCTGCAGG
>NZ_JBZAYE010000343.1:0-7807 GCF_058244205.1 Variovorax sp. 20P10.2.4 | reverse complement strand
ACGGCCAGCCGCTGCAGGCCGCCACCGCATTGCGCGGCCTGCTGGCGAAGACCGGCGCTGACAAGACCAGCGTCGATCTCTCGTGGACGCTCGCGGGCAACGCGAACGTGCCGGTGAAGGTGCTGCGCGACGGCAAGCTGGTCGCCACGCTCGCGGCCGGCGCCACCGCCTACAACGACCCCGTGGAAGCGGCCAGCGACGGCATCCTGGCCTTCGACTACACCGTGGTCGCGGGCGATGCGAGCCTCGCGCTGCCGGCGCGCGTCACCTACGTGAAGCCCGCCACGCTCGCACCCACGCTGCGCAACGGCCTGGTCAACTACTACCCGCTCGACGCGCTGCCGCCCGCCGACCGCAGGAGCGCCTCCACGCTCGCGCCCTGGGCCGCCGGTGCCGACGGCGGCAGCCTGACGGACGACGGCTTCAAGGCCCCGTACAAGGCCAAGGCCCTGCGCGTGGACAGCAGCGTGAAGACCGCCGACGGCACCGCCGGCTACCGCCTGCTGCAGACCACCGACGTGGCGACCGCGCCCTCGGTCACGGCCTACACCATCGGCTTCTGGCTGCGCACCGACGCAACCTGCAGCGTGGGCGCGGGCGACGGCGCCTCGGTGATCGCCAACAAGAACTACGACAGCGGCAGCAATGCCGGCCTCGCGATCGGCCTGTTCGATGGCTGCGAGCTGCGCTTCAACGTCGGCAAGGGCGGCGACCGCGCCGACAGCAACGGCTACCGCCTGAGCGCCGGCCAGTGGGCCTACGTGGCGGTCGTGATCGACAAGGCCAACCTCAAGATGACCGGCTTCCTGTTCGACGCCGCGCGCGCGCTGCAGACCGGCAGCGCCGACATGACCGCCGACATCGTGGCCCAGCTCGGCGGCCTGAAGAACGGCCTGAGCCTCAACGAGGACGGCACCGGCCAGTACTACAAGCGCTGGACCAGCTCGCCGCGCGGCCCGCTCGACTTCAACGAGTTCGCGATCTGGAACCGCGCGCTCACGGCCGACGAGCTCACGAGCATCTTCAAGTCGGGCCAGCCGCTGTCCACGCTCGAGCCCTGAGCGCCCTCGCCCCCCTTCCCCCCAACACAACGACCCGAGAGAGAGGATCACCATGCAAGCCCCACGTTCCCTTCACCTGCTTCGCTTCGCGCCCGCCCTGCTGCTGGCCTGCCTGCTGTCCGCCTGCGGCGGCGGCGACGGCGGCGGCGGCTTCATCGGCCTGCCCGGCGCCGGCAACCCCGGCGGCGGCACGAACCCGCCGGCCGCCACCGAGCCGGTGAAGCGCTGCGCGCCCTGAGCGTCCGCTCCTTTGCGCACCGAAAGAATGCCCAGGACGCCACCACGATGACCGCCAACTCACGCCGCAAATTCCTCACCGGCACCGCCACCACCGGCGCCGCCGCGCTCGCGCTCTCGGCCTTTCCGCCGAGCATCCGCCGCGCCCTCGCGATCCCCGCCAACAACAAGACCGGCACCCTCCAGGACGTCGAGCACATCGTCATCCTGATGCAGGAGAACCGCTCGTTCGACCACTACTTCGGCACCCTGATGGGCGTGCGCGGTTTCGGCGACCGCTTCACGATTCCGCTGCCCAAGGGCATGAACGTCTGGCAGCAGAGCGATGCCAGCGGCACGGCCATCCTGCCCTACCACCTCGACAGCACCAAGGGCAACGCCCAGCGCGTGAGCGGCACGCCGCATTCGTGGAGCGACGGCCAGAACGCCTGGGACGGCGGGCGCACCTACCAATGGGCGCGCTACAAGACCAACGCAGCGATGGGCTACTTCAAGGAAGCCGAGGTGCCCTACCAGTTCGCGCTCGCCAATGCCTTCACGCTGTGCGACGAGTACCACTGCAGCATGCACACCGGCACCAACTCGAACCGCATGTTCCACTGGACCGGCACCAACGGCCCGACCGGCGCGGGCGTGGCCACGGTCAACAACGAGTGGGACTCGATCGACGGCTCGGCCAAGGGCTACGAGTGGAAGACCTATCCCGAGCGCCTGCAGGAGGCCAAGGTCAGCTGGATCGTCTACCAGAACATGCCGGAGAACTTCGGCGACAACCCGCTCGCGGGCTTCAAGCAGTACCGCCTGGCCAACGAGGCCTCGGGCAAGCCGGTCAGCAACGACGGCCCCTCGCCGGTCTACGACCCTGCGAGCGATGACGCGCGCAACCCGCTCTACAAGGGCATCGCCAACACCATGGGCGACGGCGGCTTCCTCGAGCAGTTCCGCCAGGACATCAAGAACGGCAAGCTGCCTCAGGTGTCGTGGATCGTCGCGCCGGCCACCTACTCCGAGCATCCCGGACCGTCGAGCCCGGTGCAGGGCGGCTGGTACATCCAGGAAACGCTCGATGCGCTGACCGCCGTGCCCGAGGTGTGGAGCAAGACCGTGCTGCTCATCAACTTCGACGAGAACGACGGCTACTTCGACCACTACCCTTCGCCCGCCGCGCCCTCGATCAATCCCGACGGCACGCCCGCGGGCAAGACCACGCTGCCGCTCGACGCGCTCAAGCCCGAGTACTTCAACCATCCGAAGCCACCGGGCACCACCGGCCAGCCCGCGCCCGACGGCCGGGTCTACGGCCCCGGCGTGCGCGTGCCGATGTACGTGGTGTCGCCCTGGAGCCGCGGCGGCTGGGTCAATTCGCAGGCCTTCGACCACACCTCGGTGCTGCGCTTCATCGAGGCGCGCTTCGGCGTGAAGGAGACCAACATCAGCGCCTTCCGGCGCGCGGTGTGCGGCGACCTCACGAGTGCCTTCAACTTCGCGAACCCGAACAACGAGACGCTGCCCACGCTCGCGGGCCGCACCACGCGCGGCGGGGCCGACCGGCTGCGCAGCGACCAGGAGAAGCTGTCCCAGGTGCCGCTGCCGCTCGATCCGCAGCTGCCACGCCAGGCCACCGGCACGCGGCCCTCGCGCGCCCTGCCCTACGAGCTGCATACCAGCGCGCGCAGCGATGCGATCGGCGGCAGCGTGCGACTGATCTTCGCCAACACCGGCAAGGCCGCCGCCGTGTTCCACGTCTACGACCGGCTGCACCTCGACCGCCTGCCGCGCCGCTTCATGGTGGAGCCGGGCAAGACGCTCGACGACGCCTGGAACGCGGTCAGCGACGACAGCGGGTTCTACGACCTCTGGGTGCTCGGGCCGAACGGCTACCACCGCCACTTCAAGGGCGACCTGAGCCGGCTGCGCGCCGGCGGCACCGCCGTGCCCGAGGTGCGCGTGTGCTACGACATCGCCAACGGCAACGTCTACCTCGAGATGCTCAACGCCGGCCAGGCCGCCGCGAAGTTCACGGTGCGCGCCAAGGCCTACCGCGATGACGGCCCGTGGAGCGCGACCGTCGCGGGCGGCGCCAAGGCCGAGCTGCATTGGGATCTTTCGTCGAGCGGCGCCTGGTACGACTTCGTCGTGAGCTGCGATGCCGACGCGAGCTGGCAGCGCCGCTTCGCGGGCCGCGTGGAGACCGGCAAGCATTCGGTCAGCGATCCGGCCATGGGCCTGGGCGATCTGTGAAGGAGACACGCACCATGACCGACAACGCACGCCGCAAGTTCCTCACCGGCAGCGCCACCACCGGCGCCGCCGCGCTCGCGCTCTCGGCCTTCCCGCCGAGCATCCGCCGCGCCCTCGCGATCCCCGCCAACAACAAGACCGGCACCATCCAGGACGTCGAGCACGTCGTCATCCTGATGCAGGAGAACCGTTCGTTCGACCACTACTTCGGCACGCTCGCCGGCGTGCGTGGCTTCGGCGACCGCTTCACCATCCCGCTGCCCAAGGGCATGAACGTCTGGCAGCAGAGCGATGCCAGCGGCAAGGCCATCCTGCCCTACCACCTCGACAGCTCGAAGGGCAATGCGCAGCGCGACGGCGGCACGCCGCACGACTGGGCCGACAGCCAGAACGCCTGGGACGGCGGGCGCATGTACCAGTGGGCGCGCTACAAGACCAGCAAGGCCATGGGCTATCACAAGGCGACGGAGATCCCGTTCCAGTTCGCGCTGGCCAATGCCTTCACGATCTGCGATGCCTACCACTGCGCGATGCACACCGGCACCGACGCCAACCGCTCCTTCCACCTGACCGGCACCAACGGCCCGACCGCGACCAACACCGCCTTCGTGCGCAACGAATGGGACTGGATCGACGGCCGGCCCGGCTCGCTGGGCGTGGGCTACACCTGGAAGACCTACGCGGAGCGCCTGGAAGATGCGGGCGTGCGCTGGATCAGCTACCAGAACATGCCCGACGAATGGGGCGACAACATGCTCGGCGCGTTCCGCCAGTTCCGCAAGGCCAACATCGACTCGGGCTACCCGGTCTCCAGCGGCGGCGAGCCCAACAAGCCCTATGCCGACACCGGCCAGGCGCTGCCCTACAAGGCCTACGACCGCGCCACCGACGATGCGAAGAGCCCGCTCTACAAGGGCGTGGCCAACACGCTGCCCGGCACGAAGCCCGAGGACTACCTCGACGCCTTCAAGCGCGACATCCGCGAAGGCAAGCTGCCGCAGGTCTGCTGGATGAACGCGCCGTCGATCTACTGCGAGCATCCCGGTCCCTCGAGCCCGATCCAGGGCGCCTGGTTCCTGCAGGAGGTGCTGGACGCGCTCACCGCCGTGCCCGAGGTGTGGAGCAAGACCGTGCTGCTGATCAACTTCGACGAGAACGACGGCTACTTCGACCACCTGCCCTCGCCCTCGGCACCTTCGCCCAACGGCGACGGCAGCTACGCGGGCAAGACCACGCTGTCGGACTCGGCGATGGGTCCCGAGTACTTCACGCATGCCGCGCCGCTGGGCAGCGGCGGCCAGCCCAAGGCCGACGGCCGCGTCTACGGCCCGGGTCCGCGCGTGCCGCTGTACGTGATCTCGCCGTGGAGCCGCGGCGGCTGGGTCAGCTCGCAGGCCTTCGACCACACCTCGGTGCTGCGCTTCCTCGAAACCCGCTTCGGCGTGCAGGAACCCAACATCAGCGCCTTCCGGCGCGCGGTGTGCGGCGACCTCACGAGCGCCTTCAACTTCGCCAACCCCAACGGCGAGGCGCTGCCCACGCTGACCGGCCGCGCCACCCGCGCCGAGGTCGACCAGATCCGGCGCAACCAGGAGGCGCTGTCGCAGGTGCCGCTGCCGCTCGATCCGCAGCTGCCGCGCCAGACCACCGGCACGCGGCCCTCGCGCGCCCTGCCCTACGAGCTGCACACCAGCGCGCGCACGGCACCGCTCGACGGCACGGTGCAGCTGCTGTTCGCGAACACCGGCAAGGCGGCCGCGGTGTTCCACGTCTACGACAAGCTCAACCTCGCGCGCCTGCCGCGCCGCTACATGGTCGAGGCCGGCAAGACGCTCGACGACACCTGGATGGCGGGACGCGACAACAGCGGCTTCTACGACCTGTGGGTGCTCGGCCCGAACGGCTACCACCGCCACTTCAAGGGCGACCTCGGCAGCCTGCGCGCGAGCGATGCGGCCGCCCCCGAAGTCCGCGTGTGCTACGACATCGCCAACGGCAACGTCTACCTCGAGCTGCTCAACGGCGGCAAGAAGGCCGCGAAGTTCACGGTGCGTGCCAAGGCCTACCGCGACGACGGCCCGTGGACCGCGACCGTGCAGCCCGGCGCCAAGGCCGAGCTGCATTGGGATCTTTCGTCGAGCGGCGCCTGGTACGACTTCGCCGTGGGCTGCGATGCCGATCCGATCTTCGCGCGCCGCTTCGCGGGCCGCGTCGAGACCGGCAAGCACTCGGTCAGCGACCCCGCGATGGGCATGGCCGACCTCTGAGGCGCATGCATCGCTGAAGGCTTTCGGGACCCGCTCCCGCAGCCTTCCCACCAGGCCGGACACGGTACGCGCGAGCCCTTCGCGCGCTGCCTGTCCGGCTTTGGTATTCATCGCGCGCACAGGCGCAACGCGCGCTTACACCTCGGCCTCGTTCTTCACTCGACTGTCATTGCCGCTTCCTACCGTGGCAGTGGCGGCGCGCTCCTCGTCGCCTCTTCACAAGAAAACACACCTGCGAGGATTTCCCATGCATCTCTTCTTTTCGCGCGCACGGCTGCTGCCGGCGCTGATCCTGGCCTGCACCCTCGCCGCCTGCGGTGGCGGCAGCGGCGGCGGCTTCGGCGGACTGCCCGGCACGGGCAACCCGGGCGACGGCGGCACGCAGAACCCGCCCGCCACCACGCAGCCCGTGATGCGCTGCGCGCCCTGATACAACGGCCCGAAAAACAACACGACAACACCATGACCTCACGCCGCAAATTCCTCACCGGCACCGCCACCACCGGCGCCGCCGCGCTCGCGCTCTCGGCCTTTCCGCCGGCCATCCGCCGCGCGCTCGCGATTCCCGCCAACAACAAGACCGGCACCATCCAGGACGTCGAGCACATCGTGATCCTGATGCAGGAGAACCGTTCGTTCGACCACTACTTCGGCACGCTGCAGGGCGTGCGCGGCTTCGGCGACCGCTTCCCGATCCCGCTGCCCAACGGGCTCAACGTGTGGCAGCAGCTCGACGAGAACGGCAAGGTGGTGCTGCCCTATCACCTCGACGGCAGCAAAGGCAACGCGCAGCGCGTGAGCAGCACGCCGCACACCTGGGTCGACTCGCACAACGCCTGGGACGGCGGCCGCCTCTACCAGTGGCCGCGCTACAAGAAGGTCAGCAGCACCGCGCCCTACGTGCAGTCGATGGGCTACCTCGCCGAGGCCGAGCTGCCGTTCCAGTTCGCGCTGGCCAACGCCTTCACGATCTGCGACGACTACCACTGCGCGATGCACACCGGCACGCATGCCAACCGCTCGTTCCACTGGACCGGCACCAACGGCCCCACCGGCGGCAACGTGGCCTACGTGAACAACGTCAATGCCTGGAGCTCGACCGGTCCCTCGACCGAGGGCTACGAATGGAAGACCTATGCCGAGCGCCTGCAGGACGCGGGCGTGAGCTGGATGGTCTACCAGAACATCCCGAACAACTACGGCTGCAATCCGCTGCTGGGCTTCAAGAACTTCCGCAAGGCCAACGAGGCCTCGTCCAAGCCGGTCAGCACCTCGCTGCCGCAGGGCGCATCGCCGGCCTACGCGCCCGGCGACGACGCCGGCAACCCGCTCTACAAGGGCACGGCCAACACGCTGCCGGTGGCCGACCAGGCGGCCTTCGACGCGGGCGCGATCATGGATGCCTTCCGCGCCGACGTGAAGGCCGGCCGGCTGCCGGCGGTGTCGTGGGTGATCCCGCCCGACGTCTACTCCGAGCACCCCGGCCCCTCGAGCCCGGTGCAGGGCGCGTGGTACATCCAGCAGGTGCTGGAGGCGCTCACCGCCGTGCCCGAGGTCTGGAGCAAGACCGTGCTGTTCGTGAACTTCGACGAGAACGACGGCTACTTCGACCACGTGCCCTCGGCCTCGGCGCCCTCGCCCATCGCATCGGCCGACCCCTCGGTGAAGGCCTTCGCGGGCAAGACCACGATGTCCGACGCGGACCTGAGCTTCGAGTACTTCAACCATCCCAAGCCGCCGGGCATGACGCAGTCGCAACCCACGCCCGACGGCAACGTCTACGGCCCCGGCATGCGCGTGCCGATGTACGTGATCTCGCCCTGGAGCCGCGGCGGCTGGGTCAACTCGCAGACCTTTGACCACACCTCGGTGCTGCGCTTCGTCGAGGCCCGCTTCGGCGTGAAGGAAAGCAACATCGGCCCGTTCCGCCGCGCGGTCAACGGCGACCTCACGAGCGCCTTCAACTTCGCCAATCCCAACGGCGAGGCGCTGCCCACGCTC
>NZ_JBZAYE010000342.1:0-7813 GCF_058244205.1 Variovorax sp. 20P10.2.4 | reverse complement strand
TCTCGGCGGCCGCACCGTGCTGCCCGGCCTCGTCGACGCCCATGCGCACATGGAGCGCGAGGGCCTGAAGACCTTGCGGCCCAGCCTCGCGCATGCCACCTGCATCGCCGACGTGCTGGCGGTGGTCGCGGCCGAGGCCGCGCGCACGCCGCCGGGCCGCTGGATCGTGACCATGCCCGTGGGCCGGCCGCCGTTCTACTTCGGCGGCCCGTCCAACCTGGCCGAGCGGCGCATGCCGAACCGGCACGAGCTCGACACGGTGGCGCCCGATCATCCCGTCTACATCCCGGGCCTGTTCGGAAACTGGGGCGTGCCGCCGGGCCACAGCGCGCTCAACAGCCGCGCGCTGGCGCTGCACCGAATCGACGAGCACACCTGCCCCGACTGCGGCGGGCTGCAGATCGAACTGGGCGACGACGGCCGGCCCAACGGCGTGATCGTCGAGACCAACAAGCGGCCGCTGGTCGAGTTCTCGGTGCTCACGCAGGTGCCGGCCTTCGGCTTCGACGACCGGCTCGAGGGGCTGCGCCGTTCGCTGCCGCTCTACCACGCCTGCGGCACCACCAGCATCTACGAGGGCCACGGCTCCTCGCCCGAGACCATCGCGGTCTATCGCCGGCTGTGGGAGGAGGGCGGGCTCAGCATGCGCACCCGCCTGTGCGTGAGCCCGACCTGGTCGAACGTGGCCGAGGCGCGGCTCGCGATGCGCGACTGGCTCGCGCATGCGCGCGGGCGCGGCAGCGGCGACCCGATGCTCGCCATCGGCGGCATCTACGTCGGTCTGGGCGGCGACCGCGCCGCGGCCAATGCCGTGCGGCGCGCGCTGCCCAACACCGGCTGGATGGGCTTCGTCGAATGGGCCAACCGCATCGAGGACTTCCGCGACTACGCCTGGCTCGCGGCCGAGCACGACCTGCGCGTGCACAGCGTGGTGGTCGACCGGCTGACCGAGGTGCTCGAGGTGTTCGAGGCCATCGACGCGCGCTTCCCGCTCGCGGGCCGGCGCTGGGTGGTGGAGCACGTGGGCTACGTCACGGCCTCCGACATCGAACGCGTGAAGCGGCTGGGCCTGATGGTCACGAGCATCCCGTTCTACATGCTGTGGAAGAACGGCGCGCCGCGGCTGGCCGACCTCGAGCGGCAGGAGGAATTCCTGCCGCAGCGCGCGCTGCTCGAGGCCGGGCTGCCGCTGGCCGCGGGCAGCGACAACATTCCCGTGAGCCTGTTCACCGCGGTGTGGGCCTCGGTGGCACGCGAGGAGCGCACCACCGGCCGCGCCATCGGCCCGGGCCAGGCGCTGAGCCGGCTGCAGGCGCTCGAGACCGTGACGCGCAACGGCGCCTTCCTGAGCTTCGAGGAGGACCGCAAGGGCACGCTGGCGCCGGGACGCTATGCCGACCTCGCGGTGCTCGATGCCGATCCGCTCACGGTGCCGCTGGAGGCGCTGGGGCAGGTGCATGCCGAGCTGACGCTGGTCGGCGGTCGCGCGGTGCACGACAGCGGCGGCTGGCTGGACTGAAGGGTCTCAGCCCGGCATCGCCGACTCGTGCCAGTGCCGCAGCAGCGCGCGCCCCACCGCGCTCACGAGCGCGAAGAACAGGAAGCCCAGCAGCGTGGCCGCGATCACCTCGGCGAACAGCAGTGCCGTGTACATGCGCCCCTGCGCGAACACGATCTGCACGCCGAGCCCGCCTTCGGCATTGCCCGAGCCGATGATGAACTCGCCGACGATGGCGCCGATCACCGACAGCCCCGCCGACACGCGCAGGCCCGCGATGATGTGCGGCAGCGCCGCGGGCAGCTGCAGCTTGCGAAAGGCGGTCCAGCGGCTGCGGTTGTGCAGCGCGAACAGCTCGACCAGGTTGCGCGAGGTGGAGCGCAGCCCCAGCAACGTGTTGTTGACGATCGGGAACAGCGACATGATCAGGCTGATCACGACCACCGAGCCCTCGTTGTAGCCGAACCAGAGCACGATCAGCGGCGCGATCGCCACCACCGGCACGGTCTGCAGCAGCACCACGTAGGGATAGAGGCTGCGCTCGAGCAGCCGCGACTGGCTCAGCAGCGCCGCCAGCGCGATGCCGCCGACGATGGCGATCAGGAAGCCCAGGCTCGCTTCCTTCAGCGTGGTGAAGGCGGCCATCAGCAGCAGGCCGGCGTTCTCGATGGCGGCCGCGCCCACCTCGAGCGGCGAGGGCAGCAGGTAGCCCTTGCCGCGGTAGACGGTGGCGGTCAGCGCGAACCACAGGCCGATGACGAGCACGGCGACCAGCACGACGGGCCAGGCGTCGCGCGTCCAGCGCGCGGCGATCGAAGAGGAGGTTGGGTTCATGACGCTTCCTTCCTCATGCGAATGCCGCGCGCGGCACGGTCTCGCGCCGCAGCGCGGCCGTCACCTCGCCAGCCAGCCGCGCGAACTCCGCGCTCGCGCGCAATTGCGGCGTGCGCGGAAAGGCGAACGGCACCTCGACGACCTCGACCACGCGGCCCGGCCGCGGCGACATCACGACCACGCGCTTCGACAGGAACACGGCCTCGTGCACGCTGTGCGTCACCAGCACGCCGGTGAAGCCGGCCTGGCGCCACAGCGCCGACAGCTCCTCCTGCAGCAGCTCGCGCGACAGCTCGTCGACGGCGGCCAGCGGCTCGTCGAGCAGCAGCAGGCCGGGGCGCAGCGCGAGCGCGCGCGCCAGCGACAGCCGCATGCGCATGCCGCCCGAGAGCTGGTGCGGATAGAGCTTCTCCATGCCCGCGAGGCCGACCAGCGCGAGTGCCTCGGCGGCGCGGCGCTGGAGTTCTTCGGGCGCGAGGCCTTCGAGCTCCATCAGCAGCTGCGCATTGCGCTCGGCGGTGCGCCAGGGCAGCAGCGCCGGCTCCTGGAACACGAAGGCCCTGGCGGCCTCGGCGCCCGGTGCCAGGCGGCAGCGGCCGGTGCTGGGCGCGACCAGGCCGGCCAGGATGCGCAGCAGCGTCGACTTGCCGCAGCCCGAGGGGCCGACCAGCGAGACGAACTCGCCGGCGCGCAGTTCGAGGTCGATCGGGTCGAGCGCCTGCAGGCCGCTGTCGAAGCGCTTGGAGACACCCTCGAGCGCGATCGAAGCGCCGATGCTCATGGCTGGCAGCCGGGCACGAGGCCGCGGTCGTAGGCCTGGCGCTCGTCGAAGCCCGCGGGCAGGAAGGCCACGCTGCGCAACTGGCCGGCCAGCTCCTTCCAGCGCGCATCGTCCATGCAGCCGACGCGGTTGAGGTCGTGCGAGACCAGCGTCTCGATCATCAGCTTGTTGGCGGCGTCGTAGATCTCGGGCGAGATCTGCTTGTTCATGCCGGTCAAGAGCGGCTTGAGGCCCGACGGGTCGCGCACGTAGTTGCGCCAGCCCCGCTGCACCGCGGCGATCGCGGCCTTCACGAGCGCGGGCCTGGTGCGGATCAGCTCGTCGGTGGTGAACAGCACGCTGTAGGGCCGGTAGCCGAGCGAGGCCAGCGTGATCTGCTGCACCGCGAGGCCGCTCGCGGCCATGCGCGCGGGCAGGAACAGCGAGTAGCCCTGCTGCACCATCTTTGGATCGTCGCGGAACAGGCTCAGGTCGCCCGAGACCGGGATCTCGCGCGTGTTCGCGAGCTTGTAGCGCTTCTTGGTCCACTCCCAGTAGGCATTGCCGATGTTGACCGCGAAGGTGCGGCCCTGCAGGTCGGCGATGCCCTTGACGGCCGGGTCGGCGTGGTAGACCAGCGTGTAGGGCACGTGGTCGAGGTGCGCGAACACGGCGCGCACCGGCGCGCCGCGCAGCCGCGCGAGCAGCACGTCGTCGGCATTGCCGATGCCGAACTCGGCCTGGCCCGAAGCCACCTGTGGCACGGTCTGGATCTTCGGGCCGCCCTGCAGCACGCTGATGCGGATGCCGGCCTCCTTGCCGAGGCCGTCCTGCTGCGCCTGCCAATAGCCGGCCTGATCGGGTTGCGCGAACCAGTTGGAGAGGATGCGCACGTTCTGCAGCTCGGGCGCGGCGCTGGCCGCATGGGCGAAGGGGAGCAGCGCGGCGGCGGCGCACAGCGCGCGGGCGATGAGGGTGGAGGTTTTCATGGCGCGATCGGTCATCAGGCCCGCAGCCACGGCAGTTGCTCGCGCGTGTAGCGGTAGGTCTTGAACACGCTGTTGAGCCGGCCCGGCCCGGTCTTGCGCGCGGCCTCGTCGGGGTACTCGTCGAACCACGGGATCACGTACTCCCAGACCACCTCGCCTTCGGGCGTGACCTCGAACAGCCGGCCGGTGGCCGACTCGGTGACGTGGGTGTTGCCGTTGGGCAGCCGCTGCGCGTTGCCCATGAAGGCGGTGTAGAAGGCGTTGACCATCTCGTCGGCATAGGACCACGCGACCTCGTGGGTCGCCGGGTCGATCTCGAGCACGCGCGAGAAGGCCACGTGCGCGCCATGGCGGAAGTTGCCGTTGTCGAACACCAGGATGCGGCCATTGGGTAGCGCCACCGGCGCATGCTGGTGCGAGACCACGCTCGGCGGAATGTGCAGCCGCACCTGGCCGCTGGCCTTGTCGACGCCGATCACGCCCGAGGTGGTGCGCAGGCTCATGAGCACCAGGCCGTTGGCGTCGACGTCGAGGCCATTGACCAGCGGCCAGTGGTAGCGGCCGAAGCCCGGATGGATCGGGAAATCCTCGGGCGCGAGGTGCTCCCAGCACTTCCATTCCCAGACGATCTCGCCCGCGCGGTTCACTTCGCGGATCACGTCGCCGTACATGGTGTCGTCCGTGCCGTGCGCGGTGCCGCCGGGCACGCGGCGCGCAAAGTCGGCGGGCACGGGCGCGCAGGCCGCGTACAGCAGGTTGCCGTTGGGCAGCCACATGGCGTCGTGGTGATGCGACGGGTCCTCGTAGTGCCAGACCAGCTCGCCCTCGGGCGTGAGCTCACGGAAGTCGCCGCCGTGCCACATCGACCAGGCGGGGTAGCGGTCGGGCGAGTCGGCGTGGTTGCCGTTGTAGCCGAGGTTGCCGTTGTCGAGGATCACGGCATGCCGGCCCGCGCGCACCGGCAGCTTCCATTGGTGGACCACCTCGCCGTCGATGCCGACGAGGTAGACGTGGCCCCGCGCGGTCTGCGGCGCGATCAGCGTGTAGCCGCCCGCGCTGAGCACGGGATCGTGGGCGATCAGGCCGACGCCGCGGCGGCGCTGCGTGACCTGGTCGACGGTGGAGGCGGGACGGGTACGAGTGTTCAAGACGGGTTCCTCAATGCGATGGCGCCGAATCTAGGCCGCCCGAGCCGTCAGGAAAATCTGATTGTTTTGAACGGTGCGTCAGGAAAAAACGTACATTGCCCCGATGCGCGCCATCTCCCAGTCCTTCCGCTGCTTCGACGAGGTCGCCCGCCGCGGCTCGATCCGCAAGGCGGCCGAGTCGTTGCACCTCACGGCCGCGGCCGTGCACCAGCAGATCCTCAACCTCGAGGAGCAGGTCGGCGCGCCGCTGTTCGACCGGCTGCCGCGCGGCATGCAGCTCACGACGGCGGGCGAGATCATGATTGCCGCGGTGCGCCGCGGCCAGCGCGACTTCGACAGCGCGCTGAGCCAGGTCGAGGACCTGCGCTCGCTGCGCCGCGGCCACATCAACCTCGCGGTCTCGCATTCCTCTGCCGAGCAGCTGGTGCCCGAGGTGATCGAGGCCGCGATGAAGAGCTACCCCGGCGTGACCTACGGCGTGCGCTCTGGCAGCGGCGAGAACATCCTGCGCTGGGTCGCCACCGGCGAGGCCGACATCGGCTACTGCCTGCGCCGCAAGCCGCCGCCGGGCGTGGAGGAGATCGGCGCCTTCGCGCAGCAACTCGGGCTGGTCACGCCGCCCGGCCATCCGCTCACGGCGCTGGGCAAGCTGCCGCGGCTGCGCGATTGCCTCGAGCATCCGCTGATCCTGATGACGCCCGATACCGAGCTGCGCGCCATGGTCGACCAGATCGACCTGCGCGCGCACCGCCAGACCCGCCCGCTGGTGGAGACCAGCTCGGTCGCGATGGTGCGGCGGCTGGTGGCCGGCGGCACGGGCATCGGCTTCCTGATCGCCGAGAACGTGGTGGAAGACGTGGCGGCCGGCCGCCTGGTGTGGACCGGTCTGGCCGACGCGGGCGCGCGCTCGTTCAGCTGCCTCTACCAGCGCGCGGGCCAGACCACAGCGGTGGCGATGGGCATGTTCCTGCAGTTCCTCGCGCAGGCGATCCAGCAGATCGAGCAGCGCTTCGACCGGCCGGCCGGCGCGCTGGCGCTCGATGCGTTTGCGCAGTAGCCCTCAGCCCTGGGCCGGCTCGCCGAGCACGCCGAGGTAGCTCTTGCCGATCACGTCGTGGCTGGCGATGGAGTTCGGCGGATGGAACGGGCCCGAGCGCACGTCGCGTACCAGGCGTTCGAGCTCGTTGCGCCGCAGCAGCGAGGAGGCGCCGACGACCTCGGTCGCGAGGTCGACCACGCGCCGCGCGCCGTCCACCGCATGCTGCTTGGCCGCCAGCAGCTTGGCAGGCCACAGCGGGCCGTGGTCCGCGCCCTCGGCCCAGTCGCGCGCGGTGCGCTCGAGCAGGGCCTCGATGCTGTCGAGCTCGATCGCGGCACGCGCCACCGCGAACTGCGCGGCCGGATGGTGGGCGTAGCTCTTGCCCCCGAGCGCGGCCGAGTGGCGCTTGCGCGCCGATTCGAGCGCGAGGTCGAAGGCCCGGCGCGCGATGCCGAAGTAGACGGCGGCGATCGGCAGGATCGCGGCGCCGAAGATGCCGTCGACGAAGGGATCGCTGGGCGGGCCGGCCGGCAGCACGCGCGACACGTAGGCCGCCTGCGCCACCGCGCCCTCGAGCACCGTGTCGTCGCTGCGCGTGGCGCGCACGCCGAGCGCGTCCCAGGTCGCCTCGGTGCGGTGGCCCGGATCGGCGCGGCGGATGAAGGCATGCACGATGCGCGGCCGCGCGGGATCGGAGTCGTCGAGGCCGTGCACGCCGAGCCAGTCCCAGACCGGTGCCAGCGAGGTGAACACCTTGCGGCCGTCGAAGCGGTAGTCGCCGCCCGGCAGCGGCTGCGCCTTCACCGTCGAGGCGGCCAGGCCCAGGTCGTTGTTGGGTTCGCCGTGGCCGGCCGCGAAGATCCGGCCGTCGACGATCTCGCGCAGGATCCAGTCGGTGGAATGGTCGCCGCGCGCATGCAGGTAGGCGGCCGTGCCGCTCCAGTACAGGTGCATGTTGATGGCCAGCGCCGTGGCCGGCGCGAAGTAGGCCAGCCGCGACTGCTCGCGCAGCACCGCGGGCAGGTCCAGCCCGAGGCCGCCGAGCGCCTTGGGCACCCAGAGCTTCAGGTAGTTGGCGCGCCGCAGGTCCTCGAGGTCCTCGTCGAAGAAGCGGCCCTCGCGGTCGTAGCCGGCCGCGCGCGCGCCGATGCGTTCGAGAACGGATTCGGCGAGCACGGGCGGCTCGTCGTTGCGGCCGGCACGCGGGGCCGGGTGGGCGGTGGCAAGGCTCATGGCGATCTCCTGGAGGACAACGGCGATGGCCCGAAAGTACCCGCGGGTAGAACGGGGCGGAAGGAAGCGATTCGTCTATCCATATCCGCCGGCCGCGTTCAGCTCTTTCCGACGCGGTAGAAGGTCGGCGGCGGCGTGCCGTTGACCGCGAAGGCGCCGACCTGGCGCTCGCGGTAGACGCGCGGGTTGTGCGAGGAGATGGTGCGCGCGTTGCGCCAGTAGCGGTCCAGCCCGTGCGTGCGCAGCGTGGCCGAGGCGCCGAGTGCGTCGAACAGCTCGGTGCTCGCGTCGAGCACCAGCCGCGTGACGACC
>NZ_JBZAYE010000341.1:0-7835 GCF_058244205.1 Variovorax sp. 20P10.2.4 | reverse complement strand
GCGGCCCTGAAGAAGAAGCCCAGGCCGAGGTCGGCATCGCCCGCCTCCACCATCGCCTCGACGTCGCGCAGGTCGGCATCGAACAGCCGCAGCGCGACCTGCGGATGGGCTTCGCGAAAGCTCGCGAAGACCCAGGGCAGCAGGTGCGAGGACACCAGCGGCGTGGCCGCGATGCGCAGGGTCTGGCGCGCCGCGTCGCCCTCGGCGCCGAGCTCGGCCGCCACGTCGTCGAGGTCGGTCAGCAGCCGCTCCACCACCGGCAGCAGGCGCCGGCCGGCCGGCGTGAGGCTCACCATGCGCGTGGTGCGGTCGAACAGGCGGCAGCCGAGCTGCTTCTCCATTTCGCGGATCAGGATGCTCAGGCCGGCCTGGGTGATGTGCGCCTGCTCGGCCGCGCGCGTGAAGTTGCCGATGCGCGCCACCTGCAGGAAGGCGCGCATCTGGCGCGTGCTCAAGTTCATAAGGATTCATGATAAATCCATATCACATCTAAATTTCCCCTATGGCTCGTTTCAGGTCCCAATACGGCCCCCATGAGCACCGCATCCAACGAAGTCATCATCCTGGGCGCCGGCATCGGCGGCCTGACCCTCGCGCTGAGCCTGCACCAGGCCGGCATCGCCTGCCGCGTCTACGAGGCCGTGCCCGAGCTGCGCCCGCTGGGCGTGGGCATCAACCTGCTGCCGCACGCGGTGCGCGAGCTGTCCGAGCTGGGCCTGCTCGAGGCGCTCGACCGGGTCGGCGTGCGCACGCAGGAAGCGGTGTTCTTCACCGAGCACGGCCAGCTGGTGTTCCGCGAACCCGCGGGCCGGCATGCGGGCTACGACTGGCCGCAGTACTCGATCCACCGCGGCGACCTGCAGACCGTGCTGCTCGAGGAGACGCTGAAGCGCCTCGGCCCCGACAGCGTGCGCTGCGGCCACCGCTGCACCGGCGTCGAGCAGGACGACGCGGGCGTGACGGTGCATTTCGCCGACGGCCGCGCGCCGGTGCGCGGCGCGGTGGCGATCGGCTGCGACGGCATCCACTCGGCGCTGCGCAAGCAGCTCTATCCCAACGAAGGCGCGCCGCGCTACTCGGGCATCAACATGTGGCGCGGCACGGCCGCGTGGCAACCGTTCCTCACCGGCGGCAGCATGGTGCGCGCGGGCTGGCTCACGGTCGGCAAGATGGTGATCTACCCGATCCGCAACGACATCGACGCGCAGGGCCGCCAGCTCGTGAACTGGGTGGCCGAGATCCAAGCGCCGCAGCCCGCGATGCGCGACTGGAGCCGCGCCGGCCGGCTCGAGGACTTCCTGCCCGCCTTCGCCGACTGGCACTTCGACTGGCTCGACGTGCCGGCGCTGATCCAGGCCTCCGACACCATCCTCGAGTACCCGATGGTCGACCAGGACCCGCTGCCGCGCTGGACCCACGGCCGCCTCACGCTGCTGGGCGACGCCGCGCACCCGATGGTGCCGCGCGGCTCCAACGGCGCGGGCCAGGCGATCATCGACGCGCGTTTTCTCGCGGGCGCGATGAAGCGCGAGGGCGTCGGCCAGGCCGCGCTCGAGAGCTACGACCGGGTGCGCGTGAAGGCCACCACCGAGGTGGTGCTGACCAACCGCAGCAATCCGCCCGACACCATCCTGCGCGAGGTGTTCGAGCGCTCGGGCGGCAAGCGCTTCGACAAGCTCGACGAGATCGTGACGCAGCAGGAGCTGCAGGCGATCTCGGACAACTACAAGCGCGTGGCCGGCTACGACCCGGCCGCGCTCAAGCAGCGCGCCTCGTACCTTTGATCCCTTCCCACAAGAACATGCCCACGGAGACACCATGCGCCTTCTGACCAAGACCCTCGCCACCCTGCTCACCGCCGCCAGCGCCATGGCCGCCCATGCCTGGCCCGACCAGGCCGTGACGCTGGTCGTGCCCTACACGCCCGGCACCGGCATCGACCTGATCGCGCGCCAGCTCTCGGCCCGGCTGCCCGCGGTGCTGGGGCAGCCCGTGGTGGTGGAAAACGTGGCCGGCGCCAGCGGCAACATCGGCAGCGAGAAGGTGGCGCGCGCCAAGCCCGACGGCTACACGCTGATGGTGCAGGTCAACACGCTGGTGATGAACAAGAGCCTCTACAAGACGCTGGCCTACGACCCGGTGGCGGACTTCACGCCGGTGTCGCTGACCTCCTGGGGCACGCTGCTGCTGGTGACCAACCCGAACACGCAGAAGGCCACCACGCTCGCGCAGCTCGTGGCCGCGGCCAAGTCGCATCCGGGCCAGCTGACCTACGCCACGCCCGGCGTCGGCACGCCGCACCACCTGTCGATGGCGCTCTTGATGCAGGGCACCGGCACCGAGCTGCTGCACGTGCCCTACAAGGGCACCGCGGGCGCCGTCACCGACCTACTCGGCGGCCGCATCGACGCGATGTTCCTGCCGGTGCACGTGGCGCTGCAGCACATCCAGGCCGGCAAGCTCAAGGCGCTCGCCACCGGCAGCAGCCACCGCCTGCCGCAGCTGCCCGACGTGCCCACCCTGGCCGAGGCCGGCGTGACCGCCGACAACGTCGACATGTGGTACGGCGTGCTCGCGCCCAAGGGCACGCCGGCCGACGTGGTGGCGCGGCTCAACAAGGAGATCGCCGCGGTGCTGAAGTCGCCCGAGGTCGCGAAGTCCTTCGAGTCGCAGGGCATGGTGCCCGCGAGCTCGACGCCGGCGGAGTTCGGCACGCTGATCCAGAAGGATGCGCAGCGCTGGGCGGCGGTGGTGAAGAAGGGGAACATCACGGCGGATTGAGCCGCGCGGTCGGCCGGCCTCGCCGCGATTCAGCCCCTCCAAAAGGAGGATGGCACAACAACTTTCGGCACGAAGCGCCCCGGCATTCGCGCCCCCAAACTCGCTCTCACGCACCTCGACCCGCGACCGCTCCCGCCCGCGCCTGGCGATTCGCGTCCCCCTCGCCCATCGCGCGGTGCCTCGACTTCGATCGCTCGCAAAGCTGAGATACTTTGCGGAATAAGTATTAACCGCCGTGCATGCGTCAATGCATCGCTGCGCGGCTTCGAGCGACAGAGGAAAAGAGGGGCGAGGGAATGAAGCTGAAATTCACGGCCATTGTTGGCTTTTGTCTGGCATTGGCCGCCTGCGGGGGCGGTGGAGGCGGCGGCGGTGGGGGAGGATTCCCCGGCCTCGTGGGTGGTGTTCCCGGCGCCACGGGTCAACCGGAAACGCCTGCGTCCAACCCCATCATCACCTTCTCGCCATCCACGCTCACCGGTAACCAACAGACCGGCACCAGCGCCAGCTATGTGGTGAAAGTCAACGTCACCAACCCCGACGTGTTCACTGGCCCTGTCTATGCAGTGGTCCTGGATCGCGAGCAGATCCTGAGACAGGCCGACGGCCTGCGTCTCGTCGCCATTGACAAAGTCACCTTCGCCGCAACCCTGAATACCTCGGGCAGCCTGACGCCAGGCCGCCACAGAGGCACGTTCTCCGTGTCCCTGTGCAAGGACACCGCGTGCATCGGCCAGTACGCAGGCTCTCCGGTTTCGCTTCCCTACGACCTCACGGTCACGCCAAAGCCGCTGTCGGCTCTCGCGCCGACCGGTACGCGTGCAACCGTTCATGTGGGCGCCGCCAACCCGCCCGAGGTCGACGTCCACGTCGGCGGCCCCGACGGCACCTGGAAGGCCACCACGAGCAGCAGCTGGCTGAAGGTCGCGCAGGCGGAAGGCCAGCTGCCGGCCACGCTCAAGGCCCGCTTCGTCACGCAGGGCATGACTGCCGGCATCTACCAGGATGAGCTGGTGGTGCGTTCCGCCGACGGTCAGGAAGCCAAGGTCGGATTCACGCTCGAAATGCTGGCCACGCAGTTCCAGGTCAGCACCGACTCCTTCACCTTCACCGGGGTGAATGGCGCGACCATCCCGCCACAAACACTGAATTTCGAGCTGGACAACGGCACGCCCGCGAGCTGGACGGCCAGCGCCGCCTCGCCATGGCTGCTGCTCCAGCCGGGCACGGGCACCACCCCGGGCTCGCTGACTGCCCGCGTCGATGCCAGCAAGTCCAACCTGGCCTCTGGCGACTACACCAGCAGCATCGTGCTGGCTTCGGCGGGTTACCCGAGCAAGACCGTGGGCACCGCGCTCACGCTCACGAAGCCCACGCTGTCCGCTCCATCCATGGCAGTCATCCTGGGCGGCGCCAAGGGACGGGACGAGGTCGCGCAATCGCTCTCCATGAGCCTGAACACGGGCACCAACAAGTGGCCCTGGACGCTCTCGACGCCGCTGCCCAACTGGGTCACCGCCGCCGCCACGTCCGGCAGCGTCGATGCGAACGGCACGCCGCTGAGCTTCTCGCCGATCTTCAATGGCATCACGCCAGGCACCCATTCCGGCCTCGCGACCGTGACGGCGAAAGTCAACGGCGACACGGTCACGCTGCCTGTGAGCCTGGTCCTGAATCGGGACAAGCGGCAACTGCTTCCCTCCGAGTGGGGCATCGGTTTCGCCAGCGTACCTGACGGATCCGTGCTCACGAGAACGGTGCGGGTCACCGACAACTTCGGCGGCGCACTGCCCTGGACCGCCACCTCCAGCGCCCCCTGGCTCTCCGTGACGGGCAATGGCACGACAGGAACCAGTCCGGGCCTGGTGCTCACTGCGGATCCGAAGCTGGCGCCCACGGGCCAGACAAGCTATGCGACCGTCACGCTGAAGACATCCAATCCGGACGTGGCTGCCGCGGTCATCAACGTCGGGTTGTGGAAGGCCGCCAGTGGATTGACCGCCTTGACCACGCTGCCGGCCGAGTACACAAACATCGTCGCCGACAAGATCCGCCCTTACGTCTACGCGCATAGTGGTGGCACGTCGATCGATATCTACAACGCGCATCTGGGCACCAAGGTCGGCAGCATCGCCAACGTCGGAGGCTCGCTGGCGGAGATGACCGTTGCACCCGATGGAAGCAAGCTCTATGCGGTGGATACGGGTGGCCAGGCCATCGCCGTCGTGGACCTCGCGACCGCATCGAAGATCGAAGCTTGGCCGCTGATATCGAGCGCCGATCCGTACCTGAGCTTGCTGGCGATCCGCACCAACGGCAAAAACATCGTCATCGCGGGTGACGGCAATGCGTACGTGGACGGCCTGAGCATCAACACACTGTCGCCCGGCGGCATCCGCCTGGTCCTTGCCGCCTCGTCCGACGGCCGGAGGGTTTTCGCGCAGGACACGGGCTTCAGTCCCGCCGGCTTCATCGCGTTCGATGTCGACTATTCCGCCATGGGTGGCGGCACCCTGCTGGTGACGAACACTGCATCGGGGGCCGTCAACGGTGCCGCGAATGGGCAGGATATCGCCGTGAATGCGGACGGCACCGCTCTCTACACCGCGTCGGGCGCGCCCTACCGCTGTTCTTCCGTGAATCCCATCAGTCTGGCGTTCATTGCCAGCCTGCCGGGCGGAGAGGCCTATCCCAACAATGTCAAGGTCACCAGGGACGGCCGTGTGATATGCGGCGTGGATGGCGGACTTGCGAATGCGGACGTCTGGGTCCATTCCGCCAACGGAACGCTGTTGAAGTCCTTCAAGTTCGGCGGTCTTCTCCGGCGCCAGTTGGCGGTGACACCGGATGGAATGACGGCCGTGGGCCTGACAAGCCTTCCCCAGATGGTGTTCGCCCCCCTCGGCGCGCCGTAATCGCACGGCACCTGAAGCAGGTGCATCAACTCAGCGCGGCGCGCGCCCCGCGTGCCGCGCCAGGTGCACCTGGTGCAGCGTGATCTTGCGCACCTCGGCCTGGCTGGTCTCGATGTGGGCGCGCAACAGCATCGCGGCCTGGTCGCCGCGGTTGGCGCGCACGGCCTTGAGGATCTTGGCGTGCTCGTCGTAGGTGGCGTCGATGCGCGGCTGCTGCGTGAAGTCGAGGCGGCGGATGATGCGGATGCGGTCGGTGACGTCGCGATGCACGCGCGCCATCTCGGCATTGCCGGCGGCCGCGACCAGCGAGCAGTGGAAGGCCTCGTCCCAGGCCGCGACCTGCGCCATGTCGGTGCTGCGCTGCGCGGCGGGCACCAGCCAGATGGCCGCGAGCTCGTCGAGCAGGCTGCGGTCGACGCGGCGGTCGGCCTCGCACAGGCGGTGCACGGCCGATGTCTCCAGGATCATGCGCAGGTCGTAGAGCTGCTCGAACTGCTCGAAGTCGAAGGGCAGCACGCGCCAGCCGCTGCGGAACAGCACCTCGACGAAGCCCTCCTGCTGCAGTCGGAACAGCGCCTGGCGGACCGGCGTGCGCGAGACGCCGAGGCGGTCGCTGATCTCGTTCTCGGTGAAGCGGTCGCCCGGCACGAGGATGAACTCGGCCACGTCGCGCTTGAGCTGCGCATAGACCTCGTCGGCGCGCGTGCGGAACACGACCGCGTCGGCGGCCACGGGCGTGGACGCGGGGGCGGTGGGTTCGGCGGCTTCGGTGCCGGGGCGGGGACGGGCGATGGTCGACACGGGGCGAATGGTAGTCGCTGCGGCGCGCTTCATGCGCCGCCGAGCGCTTCGATGAGCTGGCCGCCGGTCGCGGTCCAGCCGACGATGCCGCCCTGGGCACGCACCATCTCGACGGTGGCGGCCTTGAAGGCCGGGAAGTAGCTCTCGGTGCAGTCCTCGAGCAGCAGGCCGTCGTAGCCGCGGTCGTTGGCCTCGCGCATGCTGGTCTGCACGCAGACCTCGGTGGTGACGCCGCCGAACAGCAGGTGGGTGATACCGCGGGCCTGCAACAGCTCGTGCAGTTCGGTGGCGTAGAAGGCGCCCTTGCCGGGCTTGTCGATCACGATCTCGCCGGCCACGGGCGCGAGCGCCTCGATGATCTGGTTGCCGGGCTCGCCGGCCACGAGGATGCGGCCCATCGGCCCCTCGTCGCCGATGCGCAGCGTGGGATTGCCGCGGTTGCGCTTGGCCGGCGGACAGTCCGAGAGATCGGGCCGGTGCGCCTCGCGCGTGTGGACGACGAGGCCGCCGGCCGCGCGCCAGGCGGCGAGCACGCGCTGCGTGGCCGGCACGATGGCCTCGAGCAGCGAGACGTCGTTGCCCAGGGTCTCGCCGAAGCCGCCGGGCTCGATGAAGTCGCGCTGCATGTCGATCAGCACGAGCGCGGTGGTCTTCGGGTCGAAGTCGTAGGGAAAGGGAAGGGCCTGTGCGATCTGCATGTTCGATGTCCTTCTAGTGGCCGCCGCCCATGTGCGCGCCGATCACGTGGCGCTCGGCGCCCGCGGCGGCGGTCTCGTGGACCACGCGGCCCTCGCTCATGACGACGATGCGGTCCGACAGCTCGAGCAGCTCGTCGAGGTCCTCGCTGACCAGCAGCACCGCCCCGCCCTTCTCGCGCACCTGCACGATGCGCTCGTGGATCTCGGCCACGGCCGCGAAGTCGAGGCCGAACACGGGGTTGGCCGCGATCAGCACGTTGATGTCGCCCGCGAGTTCGCGCGCGAGCACGGCGCGCTGCACGTTGCCGCCCGAGAGGCTGCGGATGGGCGCGCCCTCGCCCTGGGTCTTCACGCCGTACTCGGCGATCCATTCGCGCGCCCGTGCGCGCCAGCGCGAGAAGCGCAGCAGGCCGCCGGCCGCGAGCGGCGGACGGTCGAAGTCGCGCAGCGCCATGTTCTCGGCCACGCTCAAGTCGCCCACGCAGGCGTTGCGCAGCGGTTCCTCGGGCAGGCTGCGCACCTTGAGTTCGCGGTTCTCGGCACGGCTTGCGCGGTAGGGCGTGCCCATCACGCGCACCCGGCCCGCGAGGCGCGGGCGCTGGCCGACCAGTGCCTCGACCAGTTCGCGCTGGCCGTTGCC
>NZ_JBZAYE010000340.1:0-7843 GCF_058244205.1 Variovorax sp. 20P10.2.4 | reverse complement strand
GACCTGCGCGGCGTGTCGCACGCGGGCGCATGGCACGACCCGGTGGCGGCGCTGGTGTTCTGCACGCCGGCCTCGGCCGCGCTCAGCATCATCGACGGCCAGGTGCGCATCCGCGAGGGCCGCTTCGTCGATCTCGAACTGCCGCCGCTGCTCGCGCGGCACCGCGAGCTCGCGCGCACGCTGTACGAGCGCGCACGGCATCCGCACACGGCCTGAGACGCTGAACAGCACCTGACCGGCGTGCGCTTTCGCCACGCCGGATGCGAACCTTCGCCCTAGGCAGCTACCCGCATTGCGGGCGTCATGCCTCGTCCGCAGAATCCGCTGGCTCGAATAGAACGAGCGTTCGATTTTGTCGGCCAGGGCGAGAACCATCGGCCGATGTTCCAGATGCACGACAACAACAGGGAACACCAGCGATGAAACGCAGAGAACTCCTCAAGGGCGCGGCCGCGGCCGGCACCGCGGCCGGATTCGGCAGCCTGCTGGCCGGCGCGCCATCCACCGCCTCGGCCGCGCTGCCGGTGCCCAGGCCCACCTTGCCGCAGAAGATCGATCCGATCAGCGCCACCTTGCGCCGGCTCGAACTCGTGAGCCGGCAGGCCACCTACCTCTGGACCGAATCGCACCTCAACCTCGCGGGCGTGCCGATGGGCGCCGTGGTGCCGCCGGCCGAACTGCCGGCGCTCGAGCACCAGTTGCTGACCTTGTCGCGCGCGCTCGAGGCGGCCGTGAACTTCGCGGCCTCCTTCGCCACCAGCCCGATCGCCAGCGGCAGCCTGCAGACGCTCGACAACCTGCGTACGCGGCTCGCGGCCCTGCAGGCGAGCTTCGCGCAGCTGCTGTCGCAGAACGCCGGCCTGCTCACGCTGCCGGCCGCGGCGCTTGCGCTGCTGGGCACGCTGACCGGCACCGCGGGCGATATCGCCACCCAGTTGCGCCAGGTGCACCAGGACCTGATGACGCAGGGCCTGCTCGGCGGGCCGCGCACCGTGGCGCAGTACGACGCGCTGTTCGCGACCATCGAGAAGCCGTCGATCGCGCAGGTCTTCCGCGACAACGCGCTGTTCGCCTGGATGCGCGTGGCCGGCCCGAACCCGATGCTGATCCGCAAGGCCAGCGTGCTGCCCTCGAAGTTCCCGCTGACCGACGCGCAGTACCGGCAGGCCATGGGCAACGCCGACAGCCTCGCCGACGCGGCCGCCGAGGGCCGCCTCTACCTGCTCGACTACGAAGGCCTGGGCGACATGGCGCCCACGGGCCCGGTGACCAAGCCGCTGACCGGCACCGCCTATGTCTTCATGCCGGTCGCGCTGTTCGCGCGGCCCAGGGCGGGCCGTTCGTTGGTGCCGGTGGCCATCCAGTGCGGCCAGAACCCGGCGCAGCATCCGATCTTCCTGCGCGTGGACGACGCCTCGAACGCCGAGGCCTACTGGGCCTGGCAGTCGGCCAAGACCACGGTGCAGGTGGCGGACTTCAACTACCACGAGATGTTCGTGCACCTGGGCCGCACGCACCTGATGTCGGAGGCCTTCGCGATGGCCACGCAGCGCCAGCTCGCGACCGCGCATCCGCTGAGCCGCCTGCTGTCGCCGCACCTCGAGGGCGCGATGTTCATCAACGAGGCGGCCACGCTGATCATCATGGCGCCGCTGACCACGGGCGACGGCATCCTCGCGGCGCCGATCGAGACCCTGCAGCGCGAGTGCGGCCGCGACCGCCTGGCCTACGACTTCCAGGCCAACCTGATGCTGCCCGACGAGCTGCGCGCGCGCGGCGTCGACAACCCGGGCGAACTGCCCGAGTACCCGTACCGCGACGACGCGCTGCTGCTGTGGAACGCGATCGCGCAATGGGTGGGCGACTACGTCGCGACCTACTACCTCAGCGACACCGACGTGAGCGGCGACCACGAGCTGCAGGCCTGGGCCGTCGACCTCTCGACCCACGGCAAGGTGAAGGGGCTGCCGGCGATTTCCACGCGCGCCAGGCTGGCCGACGTGATCACGGCCATCGTCTTCAACACGAGCGCGCAGCATGCGGCCGTGAACTTCCCGCAGCTCTCGGTGATGACCTATGCGCCCTTCAGCGCGGGCATGGCCGGCACGCCGGCGCCCGCCTCGACGGCCGGCCAGTCGGAGGCCACCTGGTCGCAGATGCTGCCCGCGCGGCTCGCGGCGCAGGAGCAGATCCTGCTGTTCCACATCCTCGGCGGCGTCTACTACCGGCCGCTCGGCGAGTACAAGGACAACGCGTTTCCGCACCTGCCGGTGCTGATCGATCCCGCGATCGCGGGCCAGGGCGGGCCGCTCGAGCGCTTCCGCGCGGCGCTGGCGGGCATCGAGGCGACGATCAGGCAGCGCAACACGACGCGCTCGCGGCCTTACGAGCACCTGCTGCCGAGCCGGATTCCGTCGAGCACGAACATCTGAACCGGGGGCGGCTCAGTACTGCGCCTTCACCGCGCTCGCCGCGCCGCTCGCCAAGGTCGCCGGATCCTCCAGCACCGCCGCCACGTCGCCCAGGTACTGCCCCACCACCGGCTCGTGCGTGAGGTTCAGCATGTGGTGGATGCCGTCGGGGTTCTTCACGTAGCCCACGGTCCAGCCGCGCGCGCCGAGGCCGCGACCGATGGCGCCCATGTCGCGTTCGGGCGAGCCGAAGGCGAAGATCGACAGCTCGGGCCGGCCCAGCGTGGGCAGGCCCAGCGCATCGAGGCCTTGCTGCATCGCGCGCCGCGTCGCGAGCACGCGCTCGGTCACGCGCAGGTAGCCCGCATGGCCCAGGTAGTTCATCACCGCCCAGGCCGCGGCGATGGCGCCGCCCGCGCGCGTGCCCACCAGCGTGTGGGTGAAGTACTGGCCGCGCGGCCAGTCGTCGAAGTAGTAGCCCATCAGCGCGAAGGCCTCGGGATCGGCGAAGAACAGGGTCGAGGCGCCCTTGGCGGTGTAGCCATACTTGTGCAGGTCGGCCGAGATCGAGGTCACGCCCTCGACCGCGAAATCGAAGTCGGGGATGTCGGCGCCGAGCTCGCGCGCGAACGGCGCGAAGTAGCCGCCCACGCAGGCATCCACATGCATCCAGCAGCCGTGCTCGCGCGCCAGCGCCGCGATCTCGGGAATGGGATCGACCACGCCGTGCGGAAAGGCCGGCGCCGAGCCCACCACCATCGCGGTGTCGGGCGTGAAGGCGGCGCGCATCGCCGCCGGGTCGGCGCGGAAGTCGGCCGCCAGCGGCGTGCGCACCGGCACCAGGCCGAGGAAGTGCGCGGCCTTGTCGAAGGCCGGGTGCGCGCTCTGCGGCATCAGGATTTCGGGCTTGGCCATGCCGGGGCGCCGCGCCAGCGCGCGGTCGCGCGCGCACTTGACCGCGAGGAAGATGCTCTCGGTGCCGCCGGTGGTCATGGCGCCGCGCGCCTCGGGGCCGCCGTGCAGCAATGCGAGGCCCATCTCCACCACCTCGCGCTCGAAGGTCGCGAGGCTCGCGAAGGCGCGCGGACCCAGGCCGTTCTCGGAGAAGTACATCAGGTAGGCCTGCTTGGCCACCTCGAGCACGTCCTCGCCCGCGTAGTGGATGAACATCGGCACGCGGCCGTTGCGCCAGTCGGCGTCGCCGCGGCCGGCCTCCTCGAGCCGCCGCTGCAGCTCGGGCCAGGACGCGCCTTGCTCGGGGAGTGTCAGTGCCATGGTCGCTTCATCCTTCCTTGCCGCCCCAGTGGACGACCTTGTTTTCGAGCGCCCGCGCCAGCAGGTCGAGCAGGTAGCCGAGGATCGCCATGATCAGCGCGCCGACGATCACGACGTTGGTGAGCAGGAAGTCGGAGGCCGACATCGCCATGTAGGCGATGCCCGCGTTGGTGGCGATCATCTCGGCGCCCACCAGCATGGTCACGCCCAGGCCGATGCTCACGCGGATGCCGGTGAAGATGCCCGGCAGGCTGGCCGGGAAGATCACGCGCCGGAAGATCATGGCGCGCGAGGCACCGAGCGCCATCGCGGCCTGCACCTTGCGCCGGCCCACCGCGCGCACCGCCTGCATGGCGCTGATCGAGAGGATCGGGAACAGCGCGAGCACGATGATCACGATCTTCGAGACCTCGCCGATGCCGAACCAGATGATCAAGAGCGGCAGCAGCGCGAGCTTGGGCATCGGCCGCGTGATCTCGATCGGCGGATCGAGCAGCGCCTTCACGGTCTCGTTCATGCCCATCCACAGCCCCAGCGGCACCGCCACCAGCACCGTGAGCCCGAAGGCCACGCCGAAGCGGAACAGGCTGATGCCCAGGTGGTGCGCGAGCGTCTTGCCCTGGTAGCCGTTCTGCATGAGCTGGAGGAAGGTGTTCCACACCGACATCGGCGAAGGCAGGAACAGCGGCGCGACCAGCGGCTGGTCGCCGACGATCGGCACGGTGATCAGCAGCCACAGCACGAACAGCGCGGCGAAGGAGCCGAGGTTGATCCAGCGCGCGCGGCCGCGGGCGCCGTTCGGCCGGTTCGGTGCGGCGCTCATCGCTGGGCCTCCTGGTGCTGCGCGGCCAGCGCCTCCTCGCGCAGCAGGCCGAAGATCTCGGCCTTCATGCGCGCGAACTCGGCGCTCGCCACCACGGCCGGGTCGTCGCTCTGCGCGAAGCCTGGGTGGAACTTCGCCTTGATGCGCCCGGGCCGCGCCGACATCACGACGATCTCGGTGGCGAGGAACAGCGCCTCGTCGATGCTGTGGGTGATCCACAGCACGGTCTTGCGCGTCTCGTGCCAGATGCGCTTGATCTCCTCCTGCAGCAGCTCGCGCGTCTGCGCGTCGAGCGCGGCGAAGGGCTCGTCCATCAGCAGGATCTCGGGCGAGTTGGCGAGCGCGCGCGCGATGCCCACGCGCTGCTGCATGCCGCCCGAGAGCTCGTAGGGATAGCGCCTCGCAAAGCTCGTGAGGCCGACCATCTCGAGGTACTGCGAGGCGATGCGCGTCGCCTCGGCGGCCGACTTGCCCGTGGCCAGCGGCCCGAAGGCCACGTTCTCGATCACGCGCATCCAGGTGAACAGCGCGCCCTGCTGGAACACCACGCCGCGGCGCGGATCGGGGCCGCGCACCGGCTGGCCGTCCATCAGCACGCGGCCGGCCGTGGGCTGCTCGAAGCCCGCGAGGATGTTCAGCAACGTGCTCTTGCCGCAGCCCGAGGGGCCGAGCAGGCAGGTGAAGGCGCCCTCGGCGATGTCGAGCGTGATCGGCTCCAGCGCCTGCACCGCGTCGGGGCCGTCGCCGAAGCGCTTGGAGACTTCCTCGAAACGGACCTTGGGCGTGCCCGCCTGCTGCGGTGGCAGTCCCATGGCCTCAGGCGGCCATCTTGGCGACGAAGCTCGAATCGACGAGCCCGCTCAGGTCCTTCGGCATGGCCGAGATCTGCGCCGACTCCAGGAGGAACTGCGCCTGCGTCTGCAAGGTCTTGAGCACGCCCGTGTCCTTCTCGCCGGGCTTGCCCATCCAGTGGCTCTGCAACTGCTCGCGCGCGGGCACCGGGTAGAAGGTGTTGAGCGAGCGCATCACCGCGGCCTCGTCGACGTTGAGGAATTTGGTCATGGTCTCGACCACTTCCTTCGGCTCCTGCTTGAAGGTGCGCGCGATCTGCTCGTAGTCCTTGAGGAAGGCCAGCACCAGGTCGGGCGACTTCTGCTTGAACTCGTCGCGCACCAGCAGGCCGTCGAAGATCAGCAGGTTGTTCTTGTTGAGGTCGCCGGTCTTGAAGATGATCTTGCCGCCGTCCTCGGTCAGGCGCGGCAGCACCGGCACCCAGATGTAGCTGGCATCGATCTCGCGGCGCTGCCAGGCCGAGGCGATCTGGTCGGCGCGCATGTTGATGAGCTGCACGTCCGCCAGCCCGATGCCCGCGGTCTTGAGCGCCGCCACCGCGGCGAAGTGCACCGAGGTGTTGAACGGCAGGCCGATCTTCTTGCCCTTGAGCCCCGCCACCGTGGTGATGCCCGAGTTGCCCTGCACCACCAGGCATTCGCTGTCGACGATGTTCTTGTAGACGTAGACCATCGAGGCCTTCAGCCCGTTGGCGTAGCCGACCATCATCGGGCTGGAGCCGATGTTGCACATGTCGAGGCTGCCGCCGGCCATGGCCGCGATCACCTCGGAGCCCGCGCGCACGGTCACGAAGTCGGCGCTGGTGCCGGCGCCGAAGGTCTTGGCCGCCATGTTCTTCGCGCGGATGTAGTTCTGCGCATCGATGGCGCCGAAGGTGCCGAGCTTGACCGAGCGCGCCTGCGCGGCGGCCGGGCCCGAGGCCCCGAGCAGCAGCGAGCCGGCGGAAGAGGCCAGCAGCATGTGGGCGCTGGCCAGGTGGAACTCGCGGCGGGAGAGATTCAACTTCATGCGACGGCCTTTCTTCGAACAGACGAAGGAACTGGAGCCCCGGCAACGAGGCCTTGGGCCGCACTTTAGGCGATCAGAATATATTCTGTCTACGCAAAAACCCGCGCCAGCCGTTTTTTCAGGGCTTGAGCAGCCGGATCAGGTAGCGCGAGCCGTGCGTCAGGTCGTCGCGCATCGCCTGCCCGAGCGCGTCGCCGTCACGCCGGCGCAGCGCGTCCATCGCGGTCAGATGCGTCTCGTGGCCCGTGAGACTGCCGCAGTACTGCGGGAACAGCAGGTTCAGCGTGGGGCCGACGCGCAGCCACAGGCTCTCGATGATGCGGATCAGGATGGCCTGGCCCGAGGCTCGATATATCGAGAGATGGAATTCAGTGTTTTCGAGCAGCGTGCGGTGCGCGTCGCCGGCCTGGATGGCCGCCAGGTGCGCCTGCACCACGCCGTCGAGACGCTCGATCTCGTCGTTCGAGATGCGCGGCGCGGCCTCCTTGGCCGCCAGGCATTCGAGCTCCATGCGGATCTTGAGGATCTCGCGGTAGGTCTCGACGTCGAGGCGCGGCACGCGGATGGTGCGGCCGTTGACCACCTCGAGCCCGTGCTCCACCACCAGCCGCTGCACCGCCTCGCGCACCGGCGTCAGGCTCACGCCCTGGCTCTCGGCCACGCCGCGCACGGTCAGCACCTGCTCGGGCAGCAGCGCGCCGGTCATCAGCGACTGGCGCAGCCGCTGGTAGACCTGGTCGGTCAGCGTGTCGGCGCGCGCGCCCTGCGCCTCTTCCTTCAGCGCCGGTTCCGCATGGGCGGCACGGCGCGCGCGCGGGCGAACGTCGGGGCGGCGGGCGGTGGGCTTGGAGGCGGGCATCGGGATCGGCTCGGTGGGATTGTGGCTTGAATATACTCTGCCGCCTCCAGCCGCCCGGCCGGTGGCTCAGGCCGGCGCGACGCGGCGCCCGCGCCCCATGACGCGGTAGAGCAGGAAGGCCGCGATCGAGACGTTGACCAGGTTCCAGGCGATGCCGTTGAGGAAGGCCGCGTGGTAGCTGCCCGTGAGGTCGAACACCTTGCCCGACATCCAGCCGCCGAGCGCCATGCCGAACAGCGTGAACATCAGCACCGTGCCCACGCGCGCGCCCGCCTCGGAGGCCGGGAAGTGCTCGCGCACGATGATCGCGTACGAGGGCACGATGCCGCCCTGGAACAGGCCGAACAGCGCCGACACCACGTACAGCGGCACCAGGCCGTCGAAGGGCAGGAACAGCAGCAGCGCCACGCACTGCAGCGCGCCGCCGAGCAGCAGCGTGCGCAGCCCGCCGATGCGGTCGCAGATGGCGCCCGACACCAGCCGACTCACCACGCCGAAGGCCAGCATCAGCGAGAGCATCTGCGCGCCGCGCGCGGCGCCGAAGCCGAGGTCGCTGCAGTAGGCCACGATGTGCACCTGCGGCATCGCCATCGCCACGCAGCAGGCCACGCCCGC
>NZ_JBZAYE010000034.1:0-25849 GCF_058244205.1 Variovorax sp. 20P10.2.4 | reverse complement strand
ATCGCCGCGGAACGGCGCCTCGCCGCCTCCAGCGCCCGCATCGGCGTGGCAACGGCCGAGTACTACCCGAGCGTCTCGCTGTCGGCGCTGCTGGGCTTCGAGAGCCTGCGCACCGCGACACCGTCGTCGGCCAACTTCCAGCCGCTGGCCGCGGTCGGCCTGCATTGGAGGTTGTTCGATTTCGGCCGTGTCGACGCGGAGGTGGCGAAGGCCGAGGGCGCGAAGGCCGAAGCGCTGGCGCGCTACCGGCAATCGCTGCTGCGCGCCACCGAGGACGTCGAGAACGCGCTGATCCGCCAAGGGCAGCTCGATGCCGAGCGCCTCGCGCTGCTGCAGGAGGTCGATGCCGATGTGCGCGCGCGCGGCGCCACGCAGCAGGCCTACGCGGGCGGCGCGGTGAGCCTGCTCGAATTGCTCGAGCAGGATCGGCAACTGCTCGCCGCGCGCGACCGGCTGGTGCGCGTGCAGTCCGACAGCGGCCGTGCCGCGGTTGCCACTTTCCGCGCCCTGGGCGGCGGCTGGTAGCGCATCTGTTCCGCGGACTTCAGAGCAGGTCGGCGCGCAGCTCGCGCACGCCGCGGCCCAGGCGCTCGCGCAGCAGCGCACCGAGCGTCGAGCCATCGGCATAGCCGACCTCGGCCGCGATGGCCTCGAGGTCGAGATCGCTGCCGTGCACCAGCGAGCGGGCACGCTCGATCCGCAGGTCCTGGATGTAGGCCAGCGGCGACTTGCCGAGCACGGCCTGGCAGCGCCGCTGCAGCGTGCGCGGACTGGTCGCGAGCGCGCGCGCCGCCGTGTCGAGCGAGAAGCCCTGCTTGAGGTTGTCGCGCGCCCAGCGCTCGAAGCGCAGGATCGCGGGGTCGGCCTGCGCGAGATGGTGGGGCACGATGTACGGCGCCTGCGAAGAGCGCAGGTCCGCGAGCAGGTAGCGCGAGACCATGGCCGCCAAGTCGGGGCTGGCCTGCTGGATCAGCCACAACGCGAGATCTAGGTGGCCCATCGCCGCACCCGCCGTCACCACCCGGCCCGAGGGCACCAGCATGCGCGACTCGTCGAGCGAAACCTCGGGATAGCGCTGGCGGAACAGCGGGCCCAGCCACCAGGTCGTGGTCGCCTGACCGCCGTCGAGCAGGCCGGCATCGGCGAGCAGGAAGGTCCCGATGCACGAGGCCGCGATCCGCGCGCCCTGCGCATGCCAGGTGCGCAATTGCGCCTTGGCCTGGCGCACGTCGGGCCGCGAGAGCGCGGGCACCAGCGATTCGGGTGTCGAGGTGTTCAGCGCCGGCACCACCACCCAGTCCGGCCGCAGGCCCGGCGGTGGCGGCTTCACGGGAATCGCGAAGCCCTGGCCCGAGCGCACGCGCCGGCGCATGCCCACGATCGTCACCTCGAAGGACAGTGACCCGCCCATCTCGCGGGCCGCGAACTTGTTGGCGAGGCCGAGGGCGTCGAGCATCACGGTGAGGCCGGTGTCGAACACGCCGTCGAGGGCGAGCAGGAAGATGTGCATGGCGGAAATGGCGGGAAAGACGTTGCTTGCGACTATAGGGACTCGGCGCCGGAACGAGCCTGGAAACCCTTCCGGCAGGTTGGCGGAAATGACCGTTAAGTTGTCGTTCGCGCCTGTTCGGATTTTTCGCGCCGCCACCTAACCTCGGTCTTCCTCAACAACGCAACGCACTTGCATCAGGAGTCCCCCATGAAAGTCCTCGCCATCGGAACCATCGTCAAGCCGCTCTCGCCCGAGCAACGCCAGCAGGTCATGTCGAAGGAGGTGCCCGACACCCTGCAGCTCTACCTCGACGGCAGGATCGAGCAGTACTGGTACCGCAGCGACAAGCCCGGCGTCGTGTTCCTCATGAGCGCCGAGTCCGTCGAGCAGGCCAAGGCTGCGATCGATGCGCTGCCGCTCGTGACGGGCGGCTTCGCCCAGTACGAGTTCATGCCGGTCGGCCCGCTCGCGCCGCTGGGCCTGCTGCTCCAGGGCCGCTGAGCCACCCCGGGATCCTGCTACCCGCCGATCTCGACCACGATCTTTCCCTTCGCGCGTCCCGCCTCGACTTCCTCATGGGCCTGCATGGCCGCATCGAGGTCGAAGCGGCGCGCATCCATCAGCGGCAGCAACCGGCCGGCCTCGACCAGCTTCGCGGCCTCGCGCAGGATGTGGCCGTGGTGGGCGCGTCCCTTGCCGCTGAGCATCGGCAGCAGGGTGAAGACGCCCGAATAGGTGGCCGCGCGAAAGGACAGCGGCGCCAGCTTGTGGGTGCCCCAGCCGAGGCAGCTGACGACATGGCCGCCGTATTGGCGCGCCGCGCCGAACGAGGCGTCGAGCGTGGCGCCGCCCACGGTGTCGTAGACCACGTCGAAGCCTTCGCCGCCGGTGTGGGCCGCCACGTACTGCTCGACCGTCGTGCTCGTGTAGTCGATCGGCGTGGCATCGAAGCCGCGGATGGTCTCCGCCTGGGCGGGCAGCCCGGTGGCGTACACCTGCGCGCCGAGCGCGACGGCGATCTGCACCGCGACATGGCCGACGCCGCCGGCACCGCCATGCACCAGCACCTTCTGTCCCGCCTGGGTCCGCGCGCGGTCGACCAGGCCTTCCCACGCCGTGATCACGACCAGCGGCAGGGCCGCGGCTTCGCGCATCGAGAGATTGGCGGGCTTGGGCGCGAGCAGGTCGGCATCGACCGCGGCGAACTCGGCCAGCGAGCCCTGCAGCCCGCCGACGCCGCCGGTGAGGCCGTACACCTCGTCGCCGACGCGGAAGGCCGTGACGCCAGGGCCGACCTGCTCGACCACGCCGGCCAGGTCCATGCCGAGGATCGCGGGCAGCGGATGGCGCGCATGGGCCGCGGCGCCGGCACGGATCTTCGAGTCGAGCGGATTGACGCCGCTCGCATGGATGCGCACCAGCACCTCGCCTTTGCGCGGCACGGGCCGGGGCACCCGGACGGCCTCGAAGCGGCCGCCGGCTTCGCACACCATCAGTGCGCGCATCGAATCGTCTTTCGACATGGAGAACTCCTTGTATGGCTTGAAGAGGCGTCCATTGTTCGATCTTCAAAACTGAACGTAAACTCACAGAACTGCATCACATCCATTCACTTTTGATGGGTTGAAAACATGGACTGGAGCGACGTGAGGATCTTCCTGGCGGTGGCCAGGGCCGGCTCGCTGGGCGGCGCCGCGCGGCTCACCGGCCAGTCGCAGCCGACCATGGGGCGCCGGCTGCGCGTGCTCGAGCGCGAGGTCGGGCAGGCGCTGTTCCAGCGCGGCAAGGACGGCTTCGTGCTGACCGACGAAGGGGTCTCGGTGCTCGCGCATTCGGAGCGGATGGAAGAGGAGGCGCTGGCCTTCGAGCGCCGGCTGGCCGGCCAGGCGCAGCAGCTCGAGGGCCAGTTGCGCGTGTCGTCGTCGGACTGGTTCGGCGTGCACATCCTCACGCCCGTGTTCGCGGAGTTCGTGCGGCAGCACCCGCTGGTCAACATCGAGCTGATCACCGATGCACGCCTGTTCAGCCTCGCGCGGCGCGAGGCGGACCTCGTGTTCCGCATCCAGCCCTTCGACGAAGCGGACGTGGTGCAGCGCAAGGCCGTGCATGTCGCCTACCGCGTCTACCGCGCGAAGGGCACGGCGCATCCCGTGCGAAGCGATGGCCAGGGCGTGCCGCTGATCACGCTCGACAGCGCGTTCCAGGACTTCCCCGACGCGGCCTGGCTGCGCAAGAAGCTGCCGAAGGCGCGCGTGGCCTTCGGCAGCAACAGCCGCGAGGCGCAGGCCCGGATGTGCGCCGCGGGCGTGGGCCTGGCCGTGCTGCCGGCGCCGCTGGGCGATGCCTGCACGGCGCTCGAGGTCGTCGATCTCGGTGGACTGCCGCCAGGGCGCGACGTCTGGGTCGGGTTCCACCGCGACCTGCGCCGGCTCGGGCGGCTGCGGGCCCTGGTCGATGCGACCGTCGAGCGCCTGGCCGAGATTTAGAAAACCATCCCGCCCGCGACGTCGATGGTGCAGCCCGTGACCCAGCCCGCATCCTCGGAGACGGCGAAGGACACCGCCCCCGCGATGTCCCGGGGCTGGCCGGCGCGGCCCAGCGGCGTCTTCGGCACGAAGTGGGCCGAATAGGCCTCGGCACCGGCCGCGTTGCCCTCGGTGAGGACGAACCCGGGCGCGATGCCCACCACGCGGATGTGGCGCGGACCGAGCTCCATGCCGAGGCTGCGGGTCAGCACGTCGACGGCGCCCTTGGTCGCGCAATAGACGTGCGCCTGCGGCGAGGGGCTGGTGGCCACGCCCGAGCTGATGTTGACCACCGTGCCGCCGCTGGGCAGCACGCGTGCCGCGGCCTGCGTCATCAGCAGCAGGCCGCGCACGTTCAGGTCGAAGTGCTCGGCGATGCTCTCGGGCGTGATCGTGTCGAGCGAATCGAGCCTGTAGGTGCCGGCGTTGTTCACGAGGATGTCGAGCCTGCCGAAGCGCGCCAGCGTGGCATCGACCAGCGACTGGATCTGTGCCGGTTCGGAGATGTCGGCCTGCACCGCCACGGCCTGGCCGCCCGCGGCGGTGATCCGGTCGACCACGGCGGCCGCTTCCTTCTCGCTGCGTGCGTAGTTGACGACGACGCTGGCGCCGTCGCGTGCGAGGCGCTCGGCGATGCCCGCGCCGATGCCCTTCGAGGAGCCGGTGACGATGGCGACCTTGCCTGCGAGATGGGTCATGGTGAATCCTTTGAATGGTGAAGCGTTGGACCCGACGATAGGCCGCCGATTGCTGAATTGAAATATGGATCGGGTCGATGCGGTTTGAAGTCGAGCTTCATAATGAAGCGATGGCTCCCGACCTCATCCCCTTCATCGCGGTCTTCGCCCGCGTCGCGCATCACGGCAGCTTCACGCGCGCCGCGGCCGAGCTCGGCGTGTCGCCCTCGGCGCTGTCGCAGACGCTGCGTTCGCTCGAGAAGCGGCTCGGCGTGCGGTTGCTCGACCGCTCCACGCGGCGCGTCAGCGTCACGGAGATCGGCCAGAGCTTCCTGCAGGATGCGGCGCCCGCGCTGGCGGCGCTGTCGGCCGCCGTGGAACGCGTCAACGAGGTGCGCGAGAAGCCGGCCGGTCTGTTGCGCATCAACCTCTCGCGCGTCGCGTTCGAGCTGCTGTTGCTGCCGCACCTGGCCGCGTTCGCGCAGGCCTATCCGGACATCAGGCTCGAGCTGCATTGCGACAACGCGCTGGTCGACCTCATCGGCAGCGGCTTCGACGCGGGCATCCGGCTCGGCGAGAACCTCGCGCAGGAGGTCGTTGCCGTGCCGCTCGGTGGCCCGCATCGCATCGCGACCATCGCGGCGCCGAACTACTTGAAGGGGCGCGCGGCGCCGCGCACGCCCGAGGAGCTGAGCCAGCACCGCTGCATCAACATCCGGCTGAGCAACGGCGTCTACCGCTGGGAGTATTCGAACAAGGGTCGCGATTTCGAGGTGGAGGTCGATGCCGCCATCCTCACCAACGACGGCGACGTGCTGCTGAGCGCCGCGCGCGCCGGCGCCGGCATCGCCTGCGTGTTCGAGGCCCAGGTGCACGACGACCTCGCGAGCGGCCGGCTCGTGCCCTTGCTCAAGCCGTGGTGGCCCAGCTTCCCGGGCTTCCACCTCTACCACGCCAGCCGCATGCACGTGCCGCGCAAGCTGCGCGCCTTCATCGACTTCATGCAGCAGCGCACGGGCCCGCGGCGGCGCTGATCAGCGCGGCGCCGCGAGCGAGCGCAGGTAGGCGATCAGGTCGGCGCGGTCCTGCGCGCCGGGCACGTTCAGCGGCATGGTGGTGCCGGGCACCGCCTGGGTCGGCGCCGCGAGGAAGGCCTCGAGGCCCTGCACGTCCCAGGGCCGGGTCGAGGCCGCCATGCCCGGCGAATAGCGAAAGCCCTCGGCCTTGCCCGCGACGCGGCCGAAGGCGCCGTCGAGGTGCGGGCCGATGCCGTTCCTGCCGGTGACGGAGTGGCAGGCGGCGCAGCGCGCGAAGGCGGTCTTGCCGCGTGCCAGGTCGCCGGCGCCGGGGTCGACGGTCTGCGCCTGCGCCGCGCCGATCCCTCCCAGGGCCGCGAGGCAGGCGGCAATCAGCTTCGGTCCGAGCTTGTTCGTTGTCATGTGTGGATTTCCAATCGAGAGAGCGCGGCGCTTCATGCCCGCTGGAGTTCTTCCGCGGCGAATGGCAGCCGGCGGATGCGCTTGCCGGTCGCCGCGAACACGGCATTGAGGACCGAGGGTGCGGTCAGCACGGTGCCGACCTCGCCGATGCCGCCCGGCGGTTCGGTGCTCGGCACCAGGTGCGTCTCGATGACGGGCATCTCGTCCATGCGCAGCACGCGGTAGGTGTCGAAGTTGCCCTGCTCGACGCGCCCGTCCTTGATCGAGATGTTTCCGTAGAGCACCGCCGACAACCCGAAGGCGGTGCCGCCCTGCATCTGCGCGACCACGGTGTCGGGGCTGATGAGGCGTCCGCAGTCCACCGCGATCACCACGCGATCGACGCGCACCGCGCCATCGGCATCGACGCTCACCTCCGTCACCTGGGCCGCGTAGCTGCCGAAGCAGAAGGTCAGCGCGACGCCGCGGCCCTTGCCGGCGGGCAGGGCGCCGCCCCAGCCGGACTTCCGCGCCACCAGTTCCAGCACGTGGCGCGCGCGCGGATGCTTCTCGAGCAGATCATGCCGGTAGGCGATGGCATCGCTGCCCGCCAGGTGCGCGAGTTCGTCGACGAAGCATTCGACCGGGAAGGCGTTCTGCATGTGGCCGACGCCGCGCCAGAAGGCGGTGGTGATGCCCGCTGGCGGTTCCTCGCGCACATACTCGACCAACACGTTCGCGAAGCCATAGGGGCCGGCTGCGTCGCGGATGGCATCGCCGTCGAGCTCGTTCTGGAACCGCGCCGGTGCCCAGCGCGCGAGGATCGAGGAGGCGGTCACGCGGTGATGCCATGCCACCGGCCGGCCGCGCGCATCGAGCGCGGCACTGAGCCGGTTGTAGTGGTAGGGGCGGAAGGTGCTGTGCCGCGTGTCCTCCTCGCGCGTCCACACGACCTTGACGGGGCCCTTCACCTGCTTCGCGATCTTTACGGCCTGGATCACGAAGTCGATGTCCAGCCGCCGGCCGAAGCCGCCGCCGAGCAGGTGGTTGTGCACCTCGACGCGTTCGATCGGCAAGCCCGTGAGCTCGGCCGCGGCGGCCTGCGCGCGCGCCGGCACCTGCGTGCCGACCCAGAGTTCGCAGGCATCGGGCCGCACGTGCACGGTGCAGTTCACCGGCTCCATCGGCGCATGCGCGAGCAGGGGCTGCTGGTAGATCGCGTCCACCGTCCGCGCGGCGCCGCGCGCGGCCGCCACGGTGTCGCCTTCCTTGCGCGCCACGGCGCCGGAGCGCGACGACGCATTGGCCAGCGCGGCGATCAGCTTCTCGGTCGAGTAGTCCGCGTTGGCGCCTTCGTCCCAGCGGATCTCGAGCGCGGTCAGGCCCTTGCGCGCCGCGCCCATGTGGTCGGCCACCACCGCGACCGCGTTGTCGATGCGCACGACCTGCCGCACGCCCTTGACCGCCATGGCCCGGGTGTCGTCGACCGACGCCAAGCGCCCGCCGATCACCGGGCAGTGGGCGATCGCGGCGATGCGCATGCCCGCGACGCTGGCATCGAGGCCGTAGCGCGCGCGGCCGTTGACCTTGTCGGGTCCGTCCAGGCGCAGCAGCGGCTGGCCGATGCGCTTCAGCGTCGCCAGGTCCTTGAGCGGCACCTCGGCGGGCACGGGCAGGCCCGCGGCCGCATGGGCGAGCTGCCCATAGGCGAGCTTCCTGCGCGTGGGCACATGCTCGACCGCACCGTCGCTGGCGCGGCAGGTCGAAGGGTCGACCTTCCACCGGCGCGCGGCCGCATCGACCAGCAGCAGCCGGGCAGTGGCGCCGGCGCGGCGCATCGGTTCCCAGGTGCTGCGCACCGAGGTCGAGCCGCCCGTGATCTGCCCGCCCGTCAGCGGGTTCGCATAGCGCGTCTCGTCGGCGGGCGCATGTTCGAGGCGAACGCGCCGCGGATCGATCTCGAGCTCCTCCGCGATCAGCAGCGCGACCGCGGTGTAGATCCCCTGGCCCATCTCCACGCGCGGCATCACCAGCGTGACGAGGCCGTCGGTGCCGATGCGGACCACGGCATTGGGCGCGAAGGCCTCGGGCTGCGCGCCGGCGGCCTTGGCCTCGAGCGGCGGCAGGCTCACCGTGAGCGCCAGCCCGCCGCCGGCGGCCAGCGCCGTGGCCACGAAGGCGCGGCGCGTCAGGCCGGGGGTGGATGCGGTGTCGGCCATGGGCATGCGGTCGTGCTTCATGTCAGGTCGCCTTGATCGGGATCAGCGTGGCGGCGCGCTGCACCGCGGCCTGGATGCGCACATAGGTGCCGCAGCGGCAGATGTTTCCCGACATGCCGCCCACGATGTCCGCGGGCGTGGGGCGCGGCGTGGCCGCGAGCAGTGCCGTGGCCGACATGATCTGGCCCGACTGGCAGTAGCCGCACTGCACGACGTCCAGTTCCAGCCAGGTCTTCTGCACCGCCTGGCCGACCGCCGTCGCGCCGATGCCTTCGATGGTGGTGATGCGCTGCGCACCCACCGACTCGACGGGCGTGATGCACGAGCGGATCGCGACGCCGTCCTGGTGCACGGTGCAGGCGCCGCACAGGCCGGCACCGCAGCCGAACTTGGTGCCGTACAGGCCCAGCACGTCGCGCAGCACCCAGAGCAGGGGCGTGTCGCCGTCGACATCGACCTCGCGCGCGCTGCCGTTGATGTGGAGTGTGAAGGGCATGGTGCGGTCCGTGGGCGTGTTGTGGTGCGCAAAGTCTAGGGACGCGCATCGCCGGCACACAGGCCCGAAGGCGCGAAGGCCTTTGAAGCCAAACTGAACAATCGGCCGCCGGACGCCGGTCCGTTCGACCCCGCGTCGAGCGCACGCGAATAGCGCGAAAGCGCCCGGCCTCGACCGCTCGAAAACCCTTGGCATCGATCTTGCGGAACCGCGCCAGAATCCGATCTCGTTTTTGATCCTGGTTTCTTTAATGGTGCTTTTTTATCGGATGTGCCGAGTTTTCGAGGCGATTCGCCTCATGGCGGTGCACCCGTGCCAGAGCCACCTGTCCGTCGTTCGGGCGTGCCGCGAAGGGGCGCTCGGCGTTCCCTCGAGCCTTGAGAAGTGAGCCACCCATGAAGAGTCTTGTAGTTGCCGCCGTCGCGCTGTCGACGGCTTGTTGCGCCTGTGCGCAGAGCAGTGTGTCGGTGCAGGGATTGATCGACGAATACGCGGGATCGATGCGTTACGCGGGCGACCTCGGCCGCACCAAGGTCCTTGGAAGCGGCGGCATGACCACCTCGTTCTTCGGCTTCGCCGGTACCGAGGACCTGGGCGGCGGGCTCAAGGCCTACTTCGCGCTCAATGCCTTCTTCCGTGCCGATACCGGCAAATCTGGCCGCTTCGACGGCGACCCCTACTTCGCGCGCGATGCCAACGTCGGCATCTCCGGTGCCTACGGCAGCCTTCAGCTCGGGCGCGCCGCGGCGCCGAACTTCATCCCGACCGTGCTGGTCAACCCCTTCGGCAACTCCTTCGCGTTCTCGCCGCTGGTGCTGCATGCCAACGTCAACACCGCGCGCTGGCTGTACCGCACCTCGCCCTCCGACACCGGCTGGAGCAACCAGCTCATCTACAGCACGCCGAGTTTCGGCGGCCTGCGCGTGAACCTGCATTACCAGTTCGGCGAGCAGTCCAGCGACACCGGCTACAAGGGGAAGAACAACACCGGCATCAGCGCGACCTACGTCAGCGGGCCGCTCACGGTGGCGGGCTTCTACGAGCGCGACCAGATCTCCAACCCGGTCAACCCGGGCGTCATCACGGCCACGGTCGCCGGCGCGGTGGTGCCCACCACGCGCAAGGACTGGATGCTGGGCGGGGCCTACGACTTCGGCCTGCTCAAGGCCTATGCGAGCTATGGTCGGTCGAAGGCCGAAGCGACGGGCTATCGCGGTACCACGAGTTCCCTCGGCGCCAGCGTGCCGGTCGGGTCGACCGCGGGGCAGGTCCTCGCGGCCGTCGCGAGGACGAAGATCGCCGGGTCCTACGACGGCAGCCGCACGACGCTGAGCCTGGCCTACGATCACTACCTGTCGAAGCGAACCGACGTCTATGCCGTCCTCATGCGCGATCGCGCGACCGCCATGGCGGGCGGCAACAGCCTCGGCGTCGGCGTCCGCCACCGCTTCTAGCGGCCGCGCGAGCCGACGCCAGGCTCGATCCCCCGGTTTCCCTCGTTCCTTTCATCCATCCACAGAGACAACCCGGTGAACTTTTTCTTGATCGATATCTTTTTTGATACTAGTATCGCAAATGAGCGAAACGAACTCCATGCCGAGACCGTTTCCATGGCCCATCCATCCGCCGGCGCCGGGCTTTCCGCGTCAAACCAGGAGTCCTGACGTGTCATCCACCCCAGATTCGACCGCCTCCGCGCCACGCGACGACGCCGTCTCGGGCTACGCCTGGAAGGCGCTGGCCGGCTCCGCCATCGGCTATGCGATGGACGGCTTCGACCTGCTGATCCTGGGCTTCATGCTCACGGCCATCTCGGCCGACCTGCACCTCACGCCGGGCCAGGCCGGCTCGCTGGTGAGCTGGACGCTGGTCGGCGCCGTCGTCGGCGGCATCGTCTTCGGTTCGCTCAGCGATCACTTCGGGCGCATCCGCGTGATGACCTGGACCATCGTCCTGTTCGCGGTCTTCACCGGGCTCTGTGCCTTCGCGCAGGGCTACTGGGACCTGCTGGTCTACCGGACCATCGCGGGCATCGGCCTGGGCGGGGAGTTCGGCATCGGCATGGCGCTGGCGGCCGAGGCCTGGCCCGCCAAGCACCGTGCCCGAGTCTCTTCGTATGTGGCGCTGGGCTGGCAACTGGGCGTGCTGGGCGCCGCCTTGCTCACGCCGCTGTTGATGCCGCACATCGGCTGGCGCGGCATGTTCCTGGTCGGCGTCGTTCCCGCGCTCGTGGCCTGGGTGATCCGCAACAAGCTGCACGAGCCCGAGGTGTTCGTGCGCAAGCCCAAGGCCCGGGGCTCGCGCCTGAGGTCCTTCAAGCTGCTGGTCAAGGATGCGCAGACCACGCGCACCAGCCTGGGCATCGTCGTGCTGTGCGCGGTGCAGAACTTCGGCTACTACGGGATCATGATCTGGATGCCGAGCTTCCTGGCCAACAAGCTCGGGTTCAACCTCACGAAGTCGGCCATGTGGACCTCGGTGACCATCCTCGGGATGATGCTGGGCATCTTCGTCTTCGGCCAACTGGCCGACCGCATCGGGCGCAAGCCGAGCTTCCTGCTGTTCCAGGCCGGCGCCGTGGCGATGGTGCTGGCGTACTCCCAGCTGTCCGATCCGGTCTCGCTGCTGTGGGTCGGCGCGGTGCTCGGCATGTTCGTCAACGGCATGCTCGGCGGCTACGGCGCGCTGATCTCCGAGGCCTATCCCACGGAAGCACGCGCCACGGCGCAGAACGTGCTGTTCAACCTCGGCCGCGGCATCGGCGGCTTCGGCCCGGTGGTGGTCGGCGCGATGGTCGCGGCCTATTCGTTCCAGATCGCGATCGCGCTGCTCGCCGCGATCTACCTGGTCGACATGGTCGCCACCTACTTCCTCATTCCCGAACTCAAGGGCAAGGAGCTCGAATGATGCTCGCCGCCATCGACCACCCGTCGTCCGCGTTCCGGCCCGTGCATCCGCCCGCGCCGCAGGGCGAGGGCGCCTGCTTCCAGCGCAACGCGCAATCCGTGGCCTCGTACCGCTGCGAGGTCGCCGAGCACCGCTGGGTCAACGACCGCTACAAGTACCTGAAGCTCAGCGCGCCGGCCGACCTGGCGGGCGCGACCAGGCCCGGGCAGTTCTACCAGCTCAAGTGCCCGACGACGAACGACCTCCAGCCCTTCCTGCTGCGCCCGATGAGCGTCTACGGCGTGGGGCCGGAGGCGGGCACGATCGAGTTCCTCTACAACGTCACCGGCACCGGAACCCACGCGCTGGCCTCGCTGCCCGTCGGCGGCGCGATGGACATCGTCGGCCCGCTGGGCAACACCTTCACGCTGCCGCCGGACGACGAACGCATCATGGTCGTGGCGCGCGGCGTCGGCCTGGCGACGATGGCGCCGCTGCTGCGGCAGGCGGCCGGGATGGGTATCGCGATCACGGCGGTGATGTCGGCGCGCGCCCCCAAGGACCTGATGCGCGACGAGTTCCTGCGCGGCGCCGAGGCCGACGTGCATTGCGTCTACGACTCGGACGGCAGCTCCTCGGTGGAGGCCATGGACACGCTGGTGCGCCGTCTGCTCGGCGAACGGCATCACGACGCCGTCTACACCTGCGGCTCGCACCGCGTGCTGATGCTGCTGCAGCGCATCCTCGCCGACCATCCGGGCACCCGGGGCGAGGTGGCGATGGAACAGCGCATGGCCTGCGGCATGGGCGTGTGCCTGTCCTGCGTCAGGCTGTTCGACCGCGAGGGCGACAAGCAATTCCTGCGCGTCTGCCGCGAAGGTCCCGTGTTTCCCATCGGCGACGTGGTCGGGGAGGTGGAGTTTGGCTGATCTCAACGTCAGGGTCGGCGACGTCGGCCTGCGCAACCCGGTCATGCCGGCCTCGGGCTGCTTCGCCATCGAGTACGCGGAAGCGCTCGACTTCAACCGGCTGGGCGCGCTGGTGATCAAGAGCGTCTCGCCCAAGAGCCGTGCCGGCAACCCGACGCCGCGCGTGGCGGAAACCCGCGGCGGCATGCTCAATGCGATCGGCATTCCGAGCAAGGGCCTGGACTACTACCGCGAGACGGTGCTGCCGCCCTACACGCGCTTCGACACGCCCGTCGTGGTCTCGATCTCGGCGGACACGGTCGACGAGTTCGCCGACGCGGTGGCCGAGATGTCGCTGCCCGAAGTGGCGGTGATCGAGGCCAACATCTCCTGCCCCAACCTCGAGGCCGACGGCATGGCCTTCGCGATGACGCCCGAGACGACCTACAAGGTCGTGAGCGCGATCCGCCGCCGCACGCATCATCCCGTGTGGGCCAAGCTCACGCCCAATGCCTCGCACGTGGCAACGGTGGCGAGGGCCGCGGAAGAGGCCGGTGCCGACGCGCTCGTGATGGGCAACACGGTGCTGGCCATGTCGATCGACGTGCGCACCCGCAAGCCCATGCTCGGCAACGTGATGGGCGGCCTGTCGGGACCGGCCATCAAGCCGATCGCGCTGCGCATGGTGCACCAGTGCTACCGCAGCGTGCGCATCCCGGTCATCGGCTGCGGCGGCATCGCCAGCGCGCACGACGCGGTCGAGTTCATGCTGGCCGGCGCGAGCGCGGTCCAGGTCGGCACGGCCTCCTTCATCGATCCGGGCGCGATGCAGAAGATCATCGACGGCCTGGTCGCGTACTGCGACGAGATGGGCGTGAAGAACATCCGCGACCTCACCGGCCAGGTCAAGCTCGACCGCCAGCTCTCGGACCGCTGGCTGCGCTTCGCGCAGCAGTCGGGCTAGGGAAGGGGCAAGGATGATGAGCCTGGCTGGACTTCGTCCCATGGCCGAGAAGCTGTTCTCCGACGTGCGCGAGCTGACCTTCGACGGGGTCGGCGTGACGCGGCAGAGCTACGGCCGCGGCGAATCGGACACCGCCGACTACCTGCGCGCCTTCGCCGCGAGCGAAGGGCTAGAGGTCCGGGCCGACCGGGCCGCGAACCTCGTGTTCGGACTGCCGCAGACCGCGGCGGCGAGCGCGGTCACCTGGTGCGGATCGCACATCGACTCGGTGCCGCAGGGCGGCAACTTCGACGGCTATGCGGGCGTGGTCGCGGGCCTTCTGTGCCTGGTCGCGCAGAAGGCCGGCGGCACGCCCTACGCGCGCCCGCTCGAGGTGGTCGCGTTTCGCGGCGAGGAGAGCGCCTGGTTCGGCAAGGCCTACATGGGCTCTGGCGCGCTGTTCGGCAAGGTCAGCGAGAGCGACCTCGCGCTCAAGCAGCGCAGCACCGGCGAGTCGATGGAGGCCTGCATGCGGCGCTGCGGCGCCGATGTGGAGGCGATCCGCGCGCAGCAGACGCTGCTCGACAAGGCGCGCATCAAGGCCTACCTCGAGCTGCACATCGAGCAGGGGCCGGTGATGGTCGCGCGGCAGCTTCCGCTGGCCGTGGTCTCGGGCATCCGCGGCAACGTGCGGCACAACCGCGTGGTCTGTCACGGCGACGCGCAGCATTCGGGCGTGGTGCCGCGCTGGCTGCGCCACGACGCCATGTTCGCGGTCGCCGACCTGATCATGCGCATCGACGAGCACTGGCGCGTGCTGCTCGAGCGCGGCACCGACCTGGTCGTGACCACGGGCATCGTCAGCACCGACCCGGCCGAGCATTCGATCTCGCGCATTCCCGGGCAGGTGAGCTTCAGCCTGGAGGCGCGCAGCAAGAGCACCGACACGCTCGAGGCCTTCTACCAGCTGGTGCGCGCCGAATGCGGCTCGATCGAGCGCGAGCGCGGCGTGCGCTTCGAATTCGACCGGCGCCTGCTCAGCGATCCCGCGACCATGGACGAGAAGCTCTGCGGCGTGCTGTCCGAAGCCTGCGCCGCGCAGGAGGCGGCCTTCGAGCTCATTCCCAGCGGCGCGGGGCACGACGCCTCGCTGTTCGCCAATGCCGGCATCCCGAGCGGCATGTTGTTCGTGCGGAACCAGAACGGTTCGCACAACCCGCACGAAGCGATGGACATCGAGGATTTCATGCTCGGCGTCGGCGCGATGGATGCGGCCTTCGCCCGATTGAAATGAGTCTTCCCATGACCACCCGCATCACCCTGCGCCGCCCCGACGACTGGCACCTGCACCTGCGCGACGGCGCCATGCTGCAGACGGTGCTGCCCTACAGCGCCGCGCAGTTCGGCCGCGCCATCGTCATGCCGAACCTCAAGACCCCCGTGACGACCACCGCGCTCGCGCGCGCCTACCGCGAGCGGATCGTGGCGGCCCTGCCGCCCGGCGCCGACTTCGAGCCGCTGATGACGGTCTACCTCTGCGACGGCACGTCCGCCGACGACCTGTGCCGCGGCTTCGAGGACGGCGTGCTGACCGCGGCGAAGCTGTATCCGGCCGGCGCCACCACGCATTCCGAGCTTGGCGTCACGTCGATCGCGAAGGTGGCGCCGGTGCTCGAGACGATGCAGGCCATCGGCATGCCGCTGTTGCTGCACGGCGAGAGCACCGATCCGGCCGTCGATGTCTTCGACCGCGAGGCGGTGTTCATCGAGTCGACGCTGCGTCCGCTGCTGCGCGACTTTCCCGCGCTCAAGGTGGTGCTGGAGCACATCACGACCGAGGAAGCCGCGGACTTCGTCATGGCGGATGCGAGCGGTCGTCTCGCCGCGACGATCACGCCCCAGCACCTGATGTTCAACCGCAACGCGATCTTCACGGGGGGCATCCGGCCGCATTTCTACTGCCTGCCGGTGCTCAAGCGCGAGCGCCATCGGCTGGCGCTGCGCAGGGTGGCGACCTCGGGCGATGCGCGCTTCTTCCTCGGAACCGACTCCGCGCCGCACCTTCGCACGCTGAAGGAGGCGGGTTGCGGCTGCGCCGGCATTTTCAATGCGCCGGTCGCGCTGCAGAGTTATTGCACGGTGTTCGAGGAGGAGGGCGCGCTCGACAAGCTCGAGGCCTTCGCGAGCCTCAACGGTCCGCGCTTCTATGGCCTCGCGCCCAACGAGGCGAGCGTGACGCTGGAGCGCTCGCCCTGGGAGGTGCCGCAGGACGTGGCGCTCGCGGCCGGCGGGGCGCTCCATCCCTTCCTCGGCGGCAGCCGCCTGCACTGGGCCCTGCGGGACGCGCCCGTGCGCGAGCCGGTCGCGGCGTGAGTTCCCGCATCGCCTCGCGCCTCGACGGGGACCGCGGGTGCCCGAATTCGCCTATAGTTTCTTTTTCGATCCATAAAGTGGAAAACGAGATGGAAGCTGCGAATTCGACCTTCAAGTCATCGATCGACTACGTGGCGCTGGGCAAGCGCCTGCGTGCCTACCGGGTGGGCGCCTCGCTGCTGGCCGAGGACGTGGCCGAGCGGCTGGGCATCTCGCGCGCGGTCGTGTACCGGCTCGAGAAGGGCGAGATCGTCAAGATCGAGACGCTCGAGCGCCTGGCCCACCTGCTCGACACCACGCTGGCGTCGCTGCTCGGCGTGGAGGTGGAGTACTACTCGACCGCGCTGGGCCTGTTCGAGCGCATGCGCCAGCTCGAGGAGTCGTCCGACCGCATCCTCGCGCACTTCGAGCCGATCTCGCTGCTGCTGACCTCGGAGGACTACCTGCCGACCCTGCGCCAGATGCTGATCGAGGCATCGCCCAAGGGCGCGGGCAAGGGGCCGACCTCGGCCGACATCGACAAGATGCTGCAGATCATGCAGGAGCGCCGGGCCTTCTTCCAGCGCCGGCGGCCGCACATCGTGAGCCTGATCGGGCTGCGCGAGCTCGAGCGCTTCGTCGATACCGGCCTGGTCGGCCGCATCGACATGCCCGAGAGCGTGCGCACCGAGCGCCGGCTGGCGGCGCGCCGCGAGGTCGAGCGGATCGCCGACCTGATGGAGAGCGAACCGATCGACGTGCAGATCGGACTCATCGACGACGCCATGCCGACCGCGACCTTCCAGGTGTTCTCCGGCCGGGCCGGCAGCGTGCTGGCCGTGAGCCCGTTCCGGCTCGGCGAGCTGCCGAACGTGCGCAACGGCATCGCGACCGTGACCGCCTCGCCCGAGGCGGTGCGCATGTACGAAGCCATGATCGGCAGGCTCTGGAAGGCCGCCTACAAGGGCAAGGCGGGTGCGATGCACCTGCGCAAATTGCTCGACCGAATTCATTAGCCGAAGGCACGACCGCCATGACCACCGCCCCAGACCCGACTCCGACCCGCCTCGATGTCGCCGCCCGGCTGCTCGACGCCGGCTGCGTGACCTTGCGCACCGACGAGCCCTTCCGGCTTCCCTCGGGATGGGCGACGCCGGTCTACATGGATTGCCGGCGGCTCATTTCCTTTCCCGAGGCGCGCCGCGCACTCGTGGCTCATGCCATCGAGCTGCTGAGAGCCGATGGCTGCCTGGCCGGCGTGGGCTCGATCGCGGGCGGCGAGTCCAGCGGCATCGCGCTGGCGGCCTGGATCGCGGATGCGCTGGAGCTGCCGATGCAGTACGTCCGCAAGCGCGCGGTCGGCGCCCGCCAGGTCGAGGGCGTGGTGCGCGCCGGCGAGCGCGCGCTGCTGGTCGACGACATGATGGCGGCCGGCGCATCGAAGGCCAATTTCGCGCGCGCGCTGCGCGCCGCGGGTGCCGAGGTCGGCGATGTGCTGGTGCTGTTCGACTACGGCATGTTCGGTGCCGGCCGCATGCTGGCCACGCTGGGGCTCAAGGTCCATGCGCTGGCGAACTGGCACGACATCCGCGCGGTCGCGGCGCAACGAGGCAGTTTCGGCCGCGAGGTGATCGCCGAGTTCGACGATTTCCTGCGCGATCCGGTCGCGTGGTCCGCGGCGCACGGCGGCAAGGGTTTCATCACTGAGCACATCGAAGGCAACACACCATGAACTTCCAGGACATCAGCACCCGCTTCGCGAACGACCTGTCGGGCTCCGACGCCTTCAAGCTGCTGTACCGCGGCGCCTTCGACCTCATGAAGTCGGACCTCGACAACGCGGGCCTCTATTTCGTCATCGGGGTGGCGGCGCAGGCCTTCGTCCAGAAGTACGAGGACCAGGGCATCACGGTGGAATTCGCCGACAACGCCAAGGCCACGATGGTGGCCCTGAACACCCGCATCCTGGCCGCGCTGTCCGCCGAGCCCGCGCAGCGCCTGCGCATCCTCGGCGAGGTCGCGACCGAGTACGAGTGGAACGTCACGGCGTTCTGAACGCGCTGCGTCGGTCATGGCGCGCGCTCGCGCCATGACCCATTCGCTCAGAGATCGAGGACGAGCCGCGCGGAACAGCTGCGCGACACGCACGGCAGCATCAGCGTGCCCGACGCCTTCTCGGGCTCGGTGAGGAAGGAATCGCGATGCTCGGGCCGGCCCTCGAGCACCGTGGTCATGCAGGTGCCGCAATGGCCTTCCTCGCACGAGGTCTCGATGTGCACGCCGTTGGCGCGCAGCACCTCGACGATGCTCTGGCCCGCTTCCACCCGCGCCGAGATGCCCGAGGCAGCGGCGCAGACCTCGAACGCGGCCTGCGGCGCCGATGCGGCGGGAGGCGTCGAACCCGCGCCGAAATACTCGAAGCGGACCTGGTCGGCCGGCCAGTTCGCCGCGGCCTGCCGCACGAGCTCCATGAAGGGGCGCGGTCCGCACAGGTAGAGGTATTTGCCCGGCGCCGGATCGCCCACGATCGATGCCAGCAGCTCGGGCAGCGCGTCGGGGCCATGACCCTGGTGGTGCCTCACGGAAGGGGCCAGTGCCGCGTCCTCGAGCTGCCGGCGGAAGGCGACGTGTTCCGCCGACTGTGCGAAGTAGTGCAGCTCGAGCGCTCTTCCGGCAGCGCCCAGGTGCGAGGCCATGCACAGCAGCGGCGTGATGCCGATGCCGCCCGCGACGAGGATGAAGCGCTCGCCGTCCGGCGCGAGCGGGAAGTGGTTTCTCGGCGCGCCGATGGTGAGCACATCGCCTTCGTTCACGGACTCGTGCATGAACCGGGAGCCGCCGCGCGAGCGCGGATCGCGCTTCACGCCGATGACATAGCGCCCCTCGCCATGCGGCGCGCACAGCGAGTATTGCCGGGTCTCGCCCCCGCCGACATCGACATCGATGTGGGCGCCGGGCTCGTAGGGCGGAAGCGGCTCGGCGCCGATGGCGACCAGCTCGAAGGAACAGATGTCGGTGGCCTCGGGCACCTTGCGTTGGACTTTGACTTGCATGGGTATCGACGGAGTGGGTGGATGGATGGCGTTCGGTTCGGTGTTCAGGCGGCTGGCCCGGCTTCGGCCACGACCTCGCAGATGTAGGACCGGTGCGGCGCCGAGCCGCTGATGGGGTCGAGATCGCCGTCGTCGACCAGCAGGTTGAAGTTCGAGCCTTGTTCGGAGAGCGGCGCGTGCGCGGGCAGGCCCAGTTGCTCGTTGCCCTGCCACCAGCCGTACTGCGCGCAGACCACGCGTGGATCGAGGCTGGCATCGAGCGTGGCCTTGAAGCGCACCGAGCCGCTCGGCGAGCGCACGCGCACCCACATGCCGGGCTTGATGCCGCGCGCGGCGGCCGTGGCGGGATTCATGGCCACGAGCGGGTCGGGGGCCTTGCTGCGCAGCGACGCCACCTGCCGGTGCTGGCTGTGGCAGTACTGGGGCAGCTTGGCCGAGGTCAGCACGAGCGGGAAGTCCGAGCTTTCTTCGCGAAGCCGCAGCTTCGGCAGCGGCGGCACGTACACGGGCAGCGGCGACTGGCCATGCCGGTGCAGCAGCGCCGAATAGATCTCGACCTTGCCGGTGTCGGTCGCGAAGCGGAAGCCCGCGCCGTGGTGCTTCTGGTAGCGCGTCTCCAGCGGATAGCGGATGCCTTCGGGGTGCTGCCGAAGTGCTTCCAGGCCGATGCCCAGCGGCTCGAGCATGTAGCGCATGCCCTCATCGATATCGCCGCCCCAGAACCGGTCGGCCAGCCCGAGCCGCTTCGCGAGCTCGAAGACCACCCAGGCATCGGAGCGGCTGTCGCCCACCGGCGCCACCATCCGCGGGCGCAACTGCACCAGCTCCTCGGCGCCCTGGTTCACCTCGAAGCCGATGCGCAGCGCCTCGCGCTCCCAGGGCGTGCCGATCGGCAGCACCACGTCGGCGTAGTGCGCGGTCGGGGTCAGCGTCACATCGGCATGCACGAAGAAGTCGAGCTTGCGCAGCGCCTCGGCGCCACGCAGCGGGTTCGCATGCGCGAGCAGCAGGTTGGCGCCGAAGCCGATCACGCCGCGGATCGCGTAGGGCTTGGCTTCGAGGATGGCGCGGTACAGCGTGTCGCTGCCGATGCAGCCCTGCGCGGCCGGGCCGAGCGGAAGCTCGTCGATGCCTACGCACTTCGCGAGCTGCGCCGCCGACAGCAGCTCCTTGCCCGATGCCTTGCGCGCCGGCGGATGCGCGAAGTCCACGTTGCCGCCGGCCGCGTCGAAGCTGCCCGTGAGCGCGTAGAGCAGCGCGATCGCGCGGTCGGTCTGCGTCGCGTTGGTGTGCTGGCCGACGCCCGACCACGCGTAGTAGCTGACGGGGCGGTGCGCGAACAGCAGCCGCGCGGTGTCGCGCACCTGCTGCGCGGGGACCCAGCACAGTTCCTCGGCGCGCTCGGGCGACATGGCCTCGCACAGCTCGGCATAGAGCGCGAAGGCGGGCCGGCATCGAACGGGGCCCGCGGTCGTTTGCAGCGTCCTGGCGCCGAAGAGCGCGAGGGTGCAGTCCTGCGACGCGTAGCTGGCCGTGCCGGGGTCGTAGGGCACGATGGACTCGCTCGCCTCGTCGAAGGCCACGAGCCGCTGCGAGGCGAGGCCGGTGATGTCGGCTTCGCGCAGGAACGCGCCCGTGTCCTCGCGCACCAGCAGCGGCCCGTTCGAGTGCCGGCGGATGAAGTCGATGTCGTATTCGCCGTTGCGGATCATCTCGCCGGCGATGGTCAGCGCCAGCGCGCCGTCCGAACCCGGCCGCACGCGCAGCCATTGGTGGGCACGCATCGCGAAGCCCGCCTTGCGCGGATCGACCACGACGATCTTCGCGCCGCGCGCGAAGGCTTCCGTCACGCCCGTCGCATGGTCGAGCCAGGTCGCCGACGGGTTGTGGCCCCACAGCACGATGCACTGCGTGTTCGAGAAGTCCGGCGCGCCGATGCCGCGCCCGAAGGTGAAGCCGTGCGCGACGTCCTTGTGCCAGTTGCAGATCTCGGTGCCGCGGCACAGGTTCGGGCTGCCGAAGGCATTGACCAGCCGTTCGATCCAGACGATGCCGTCGGACAGCGGCGAGCCGCTCGGCGAAGTGATGGCGAAGGACACCGATTCGGGACCGCTCTCGTCGCGGAGGCGCCCGATGCGTTGCGCGACGAGGTCCAGTGCCTCGTCCCACGAGGCCTGGCGCCAGAGCGGATCGGCGGCATCCTTCGGCGCCGTGCGTATCAGCGGATGCAGCAGCCGCTGCGGATTGGCCACCAGCTCGTGCGCCGCGCGGCCCTTCACGCAGAGGGCCTTGCCGGTCGGGTGGGAGGGGTTGGCTTCCTGGGCGATCAGCACGCCGTTCTCCACCACGCTGATCGAACCGCAGCGCGAGCGGCAGAGGGCGCAGAAGCCAGGGATTTTTTCGGCCATAGTTCCAGTGCCCAGGCGGAGGTGGAAGTCCGGCCTGGTGCATGATTATATATAAAGTGAAGAAAGTATATATACTTTGAGAAAAGGCGCAACATGAAGGAAAGCAGCTCGCAAGTGGCCGCGGGATCGGTCTACGAGACGCTCCGCTCCGAGATAGCGACGGCCGTGCTCGAACCCGGCGCGCCGCTGAAGCAGGACCACCTCGCCGCTCGCTTCGGCGTCAGCCATGTGCCGGTGCGCGAGGCGCTCTCGCGGCTCGTCGCCGCGGGGCTGGCCACGGCCCGGCTCAACAAGGGCACCTCGGTGGCCTTCCTGAGCGCGCGCGAGGCGGTCGAGCTGATCGAGCTGCGCTGGCTGCTCGAAGGGCGGCTCATCGAGCTGGCCGTGCCGCATCTCTCGCGTGCCGACATCGCGCGTGCCACCGGGCTGCTGGACGAGCTCGGCAAGGCCAGGCAGGTCGAGGAGGTGTTCCGCCTCAACCATGAATTCCACGCGAGCCTCTACGCCAAGGCCGATCGGCCGCTGCTGTTGCAGTCGGTCGAGTCCGCGCGGCTCAACCTCGGGCGCTATCTCTACCTGCCGTGGAAATCGAAGACCAACGTCGATCGCTCCGAGGCCGAGCACAAGAAGCTGCTGCGCCTGTGCCTGGCCGGCGATGCGCAGGGCGCGAAGGCGATGGTGACGGAGCACGTCATCCATACCGGCAAGCTGATCGTCGAGATCATCGAGCAGCAAAAGACGAGCATCGCCATCGACTAGCCCCAGGCGTAGCACGGGCTGTTGCGTTGCGATCGGCGATTCGTCGCGATAATGGCGCCCGTGCACGTCCTTCGAAAACTCTCGACCCTGCATCGCCTCGTGCTGGCGTGGTTCGTGCTGTCCCTGTCCGTCGCGGTCGCATCGCCGATCGTCAAGCCTCAGCAGATCGACATCGTGTGCTCGGCCTCGGGCCACGTCACGATGGTCGTGCAGACCGAGGATGGCGCGGTGCCGATGGGCAGCATGGGCATGGACTGCCCGTTGTGCGTGATCGGCGGCCTCCCGCCCGCGGTCGCGCAGGTCGAGGTGCCGATGCCGGCACCGCTGTCCTACGCCCTGCGTTCGATCCCCGCCGCGCGCATCGCCGCGGCCACCGCCGCGCCGCTGCCGGCGCGCGGGCCTCCTTCCTTCCTCTTCGCCTGAACCGCTGAATCCGTCGCACGACGGACCCTGGCGTCGCCTCGCGGGCGCGCCGGTCCGCGCGCGGCGCCCATCGTTCGTCGACGGCATGCGCGGCCACGCGCCGCTGCGCCGTCAGCGCAGCCACGCGCTGCGAGAAGAGAGATCCCGTGCCTTTCATTGCCATTTCCCACGGCCGTGGTGCCGAGCGCCTGCGCGCGCGTGCGCTGTCCTGCTTCGCGCTCGGCGCCTTTGCCGCGCCCTTCGCGCAGGCCCAGGTCCAGACCACGCTGCAAGCGATCGAGGTCGACCCGCCACCCGCGCCCGCGCCCAACGGGCGCCTCAACCTCGACACGCCCTCCGAGACCGGCAGCCGCCTGGGCCTGACGCCGCGCGAGACGCCGGCCTCGGTCAGCGTGGTCGACCGCGCCACCATCGAGGCACGCGGCGCGCAGGACACGCAGGAGATCCTGCGCGCGGTGCCCGGCATCACGGCGCACAACGCGCCCGGCAACATCGGCGTGAGCTACCGCGGCTTCGGCGCCGGCTCGCTGAGCCAGATGTTCAACGGCATCAACGTGCAGTACTCGATCGCCGCGCGGCCGGTCGACAGCTGGATCTACGACCGCGTCGAGGTCATCGGCGGGCCGTCGAGCTTCCTGTTCGGCGCGGGCGCGGTCGGCGGCTCGATCAACTACATCAGCAAGATCGCCGAGCGCGGCGACCTCACCGAGGCCCGGCTGCGCCTGGGCACGCAGCAGCTCAAGGAGGCCTCGATCGGGCTCAACCGCCGCATCGCGGGCGATGGCGGCGCGGGCAGCCACTATGCGCGCATCGACCTCAACCGCAAGGACGCCGACGGCTGGACCGACGGCACGCGCACGCGCGCCACGCAGCTCGCGGCCTCGCTGCTGTCGGACTTCGGCGGCGGCTTCACGCACACGCTGGCCTACGAGTACCAGGACGAATGGGTGGACCGCCCGTACTGGGGCACGCCGCTGCTCAATCCCGTGGTTGGCAACCTGCGCGTGGACCCGGCCACGCGCTTCAGGAACTACAACAGCGCCGACGGCATCTATGCGCAGCGCGTGCAATGGCTGCGCTCCATCGCGGACTGGCGCGTGTCCGATGCGCTGCAGCTGAAGAACACCTTCTATGCCTACGACGCGCTGCGCGACTACCGCAACGTCGAGAGCTACCGCTTCAATGCGAGCAACACGGCCGTGATCCGCTCGGCGGCCCTGCTGCAGCGCCATGACCAGCAGGTGGTGGGCGACCGCATCGAGGGCCTCTACAAGGGGCAGCTCGCGGGCCTGCGCAGCGACTGGTCCTTCGGGCTGGACTTCAGCGTCAACAAGCAGACGCGCTTTCCGAACAGCCTGCCGGCCACGGTGAGCACGGTGAATCCGTACCTCTTCGCCACCGAGCCTTTCTTCGCGGTGCCGGGCATGCGGCCGGGCTTCAACCCCGACCGCGACAACAAGGTGACGACCACCGCGCTGTCGATCGAGAACCGCACGGCGCTCGCGCCCTCGCTGCACCTCGTGAGCGCGCTGCGCCACGATCGCATCGAGCTCGCGCTGACCAATCGTCGCGCCATCAGCGCCAGCGCGCCGGCCAGCTACCAGCGCAACTACAACCCGACCACGGGACGCGTGGGCCTGGTGTGGGACTTCGCGCCCGGCGCCAACCTCTATGCGCAGTACGCGACCGCGGCCGACCCGCCCTCGGGCGTGCTGTCGACCGCCTCGTTCGCCGACGTGATGAACAACAGCGAGCTCACGACCGGCCGGCAGGCCGAGGTCGGCGCCAAGCTCGACTTCTGGCAGGGCAAGGGCACGGCGACCGTGGCGGCCTACCGCCTCTCGCGCAAGAACATCGCCACGCAGGACCCGAACAACAGCGCGCTGACCGTGCTCGTGGGCGAGCAGTCGTCCAGGGGCGTGGAGATCGCGGTGGGCCTGCAGCCCACGCCGCGGTGGTCGCTGCAGGGCAACCTGAGCTACGTCGACGCGAAGTACGACAACTTCGTGCAGAACGGCGTGTCGCTCGCGGGCCGCACGCCGACCAACACGCCGGCCGTGGTGGCCAACCTCTGGGTGTCGTACGCGATCACGCCCGCGCTGCAGGCCAGCGTGGGCCTGCGCCACGTGGGCAAGGCATACGCCGACGCGGCCAACAGCGCGCGCTGGCCGTCGTACACGCTGGTCGACCTGGGCCTGTCGTGGAAGATCAACCGCTCGGTCACGCTGGTGGGCCGCGTGCGCAATGCCACCGACCGCATCTACGCGGCCAACCTCGGCAGCACCTTCGCCTATTTGGGCGCGCCGCGCACCGGCGACCTCAGCCTGCACGTCGCGTTCTGAGGAGGGCTGGTCCATGGCCCATCTCAAGCGCTGGCTGTTCCTGCTGCACCGCTGGCTCGGCATCGTGGTGTGCGCCTTCTTCGCGATGTGGTTCGTCTCGGGCGTGGTGATGATGTACGTGGGCTATCCCAAGCTCACCGAGTCGGAGCGGCTGCTGCATCTGCCGCCGCTCGCGGCCGATGCCGCGCTGCTCGGGCCGCGCGAGGCGCTCGATGCGGCGGGCATCGCGGGGCCGCTCAAGGATCTGCGCCTGGCCGCGGCCAGCGGCGGCCGCGCCGTGTACCTCGCGCAGCCCGCGGATGGCAAGGGCGCCAAGGCCGGTGTGGTGATCGACGCGGCCACCGGCACGCCGTTGCGCCATGTCGACCGCGAACTCGCGATGGCCAGCGCCGCGGCCTTCGCGGGTCCGGGCGTGGGCCTGGTGTACGAGGGCACGCTCGACGAGGACGCCTTCACTCATTCGCGCGCGCTCGATGCGCACCGGCCGCTGCACCAGGTGGCGCTGGTCGATGCCGCGCACACGCGGCTCTATGTCTCGGGCCGTACCGGCGAGGTGGTGCGCGATGCGCCGCGCGCCGAGCGGCTGTGGAACTACGCGGGCGCGTGGATCCACTGGCTGTATCCCTTGCGCGGCGGCGCGCTCGATCCGTACTGGGCCGACATCGTCAACTGGCTCTCGATCCTGGGCATCGCGGTCACGCTCATGGGCACGGCCGTCGGCATCCTGCGCTGGCGTTTCGCGAGCCGCTACCGCAGCGGCTCGCGCTCGCCGTACCGTGGCTTCATGATGCGCTGGCATCACATCACCGGCCTGTTGTTCGCGGCCGTCACGCTGACCTGGATCTTCAGCGGGCTGATGTCGATGAACCCCTGGCGCGTGTTCGACAGCGGCGCGCCCGCATTGCGCACCGAGGCGATGAATGGCGGGCCGCTCGTGCCGCCGGTCGA
>NZ_JBZAYE010000339.1:0-7900 GCF_058244205.1 Variovorax sp. 20P10.2.4 | reverse complement strand
CCCCGGCGTTCACGCCCACGCCGACGCCGACGTTCGGGGTCGAGACCTGTGCGCCGGCCTGAATGCCCGCGGTGGCCAGCAGGCCCGCGAGCAGGGCGCCGAAGACGATGCGATGGTGTTGTTGTTTCATGGCTGGGATTCCTTCCTTTTCGAGTGATACGGGGATCGCTGAAAAACACAGAGCCGGCAGGGTGCCGGCTCGGAATGAAACATAGGGAAGGGCGGGGTAGGGGCCGTGAGCGCCGGGGCCGCGCCTGGCTGTGGGAGCTGTCCGTCGGCGGAATCGGGGGCTCGTGCGTTAGCGCGTTCGGCGCGGAAATGACGGTCTCAAGGCAGGAGATGGTGGCTGAAGAAGGCCGTTGTGCCGGTTGAACCGTGTGTTGCAGTGCACTCGAGGCTCAGCAATGACACATCGGAAAGGACGCGTTCAGGCGTTGACGGTCGTCGGTATGCCCGTTGGCTGCGAGAGGCGTGCCATTTCTCTCGCCTTGAGCAATCGCAGCTTCCGAGTCATCGCTGAGAAGCGTGGTTCGACTTGGCTGTGGGCCGCCGCCTTTCCGAGCAGTGCGTCGAGCTTCTTGAGGTGATCTTCCGAGGTTGGCATCGCGAGTGAGTGGATGGCGCTCCACAACTCGAACTCCCGAAGCGGCCGAACCTTGATTTCGTCGCCGACGATCAGAACGCCGGTGACGAGCTTCCTCTGCTCGGCGGTGTAGCAGCGCTCGCCGTGGTACTTGAACCCGTGGCGATGAATGATCTGCTTGGCACCCCACAGAAATGAAGGTGTGGCGTTAAGGCCCGACCACGTCAGATCGTCGACGTAGTAGCTGTCGCGGACCTGATGGAGCACCGAGTGGAAATGCAGATCGTCGAACAGCGCCTTGGATGCGAAGAAGGCGATGGACTGGCTCGTGCAACTGCCCGTGGGCACATGCCCATCGACCGTGCAGAGCTTCGCAAGAAGACCGGAAACATCCGGGCTGCACTTCAGCGCGTCCTTGAAGAAGCGATAGATGCGTGCTCGATCAACGGAAGGATAGAACTTCTTGAGGTCGAGCTTGAGGAGCGGCACGGCTCCCACATGAACCCGTGCGTTGGTGATGTAGGAGCGCTGCTTTCGCGCGGAATGGAGGTAGTCGGGCTTCTCGATGCCATCGAGCAGTTCGAAGATGCGCCGCTGAACTTGCCGCAACGCAGGCTTGGGGATTTCGATGACCCGCTTCTTGCCGGCGTTTTCGATCGGGAGGACACGATAGTTGTCCGGTTGATCCGCGAGTGGCTGAAGTCGACCGAGCTCCGTACCCAGGAGTGTCGCTAGTGATTTCCTGCTCGAGAGCGCGTACAGAGGGCTTTGATCCAGCGGATCGCTTTTCGTGAAAACGATAGGGTGCTTCGTCATCTGGTGAAACTGCGTTGTCTCGAATCAGATCTCCGAAGAAGCGATGTGCGATTGGAGGTACCAAAGGGCCGTCCAGCATAGCTTCGAGAATGCTCCAAATGAAGTAGGCCAGCTTTACCAACCTTCTCAATATCCGGAACACCCGCTGCTTTCTGGACGCGCGCCGGCGGCTTGGACGCTTGCGCTTTTTTTCAGTCATTTCTGACTCCTTCTTCAACGCGACTTCACGACATGTGAAGCCTCTCGTCCCCGTTGAAGAAAGCGGGAGAACACCGGCAGCTTTACCCTTTGGACTCACCCATTTTCCTGGTTCCAGCTCGTCTGGAACCAGCCCCGTGCACAGCTCTCTGCGTAACCCCCAATCCTGAGTATCAGGAAGAAGGGGTATGTCGTCGCGCTATGCCACAGGGCTGGAAGCCATCGGCTTCCCGAATCGCCTTGCGGCGACTCCGCTGTTGACGAATGCTCCCTTTAGTCCAGGCAGCGGAAATTTACATACGCCGCAATCCGGGTGCAAGCTGCAATGCAGCAAGAAATCGAGACGCGATCCTCATGCAAGAACGAGAAAGCCAAAATGCCGCCATGCGCATCGTTTCCATGTCTCATGTTCTGCTCCCTTCGACCATCGGCGTTTCCCGCCTCGACCTGGACCTTGACACCGAACCCGCCTCGCTGCGTGCATCGCTGACGGCCGAGGAGGACGCGCGCATGCAGCGTTTCGTGCGGCGCGCCGACCGCATGCGCTTCGCGGCGGCGCGGGTGGCGCTGCGCTCGCTGCTGGCCGAGCGCATGGGGTGCGATCCGCTCGCGTTGGTCTTCGCGGCCGGACCGCAGGGGAAGCCCTTCGTTCAGGGCCATGATGCGCCGCGCTTCAACGTCGCCCACTCGGGTGCGCATGCGCTGATCGCCATCGCGGAAGCGGCGGCGGGGCTCGAGGTCGGTGTGGACATCGAAGGCTGCGCGCGCGACGTGGAGGTCGATGCACTCGGCGCGATGGTCTTCACGCCCGAGGAGCGCGAGGCGGTACGCGCGGCGGCCGATCCGCTCGCCGCCTTCTACCTGCGCTGGACCGGCAAGGAGGCGGTGCTCAAGGCAGTGGGCGTGGGCATCACCGAACACCTGCAGTCGGTCTCGATCGCACCGGGTGCGGGCGATGCGATCGCGCTCGCCACGCGCGTGCCCGCATGGTGCGAACTGCGCGCGATCCGGCTCGCGGCACCGGCGGGCTACGCGGCGGCGCTGGCCTGGCATCCGTCGACATCAGCCTGAGTCCTCTCTGTCTGCGTCGCGCGACCGTACGGCGCGCAGGGTCATGTATCGCCGCGGCTGATGCGCATCAACATATGCAACTCATAATGTTGCATGAAACGAGACAGCAAGCTTTCCGCCATCCTGCACGTGCTGCTGCACATGGCCGAGATGGACGAACCCGCGACCTCCGAATCGCTCGCGCAGGCGATGCACACCAACCCGGTGGTGGTGCGCCGCCTCATGGCCGGGCTGCGCCAGGCCGGCTTCGTGAGCTCGGCCAAGGGGCATGGCGGCGGCTGGGTGCTGTCGTGCCCGCTGTCGAAGGTGACGCTGGCCGACATCCACGCGGCCGTGGGCGCGCCCGCGCTGCTGGCCTTCGGCAACCGCACCGAGAGCCCGGGCTGCATCGTCGAGCAGGCGGTCAACACCGCCCTCGACGGCGCCTGCCGCGAGGCCGAGGCGCTGCTGCTCGCGCGCCTGGGCCGCATCACGCTGGCCGATCTCTCGAAGGATTTCCACCGCCGCATGCACGAAGGCGGCTTCACTGCCAAGGACATTGCCCATGCCTGATTCCACGAGTTCTTCCCTCCCCTACGACGCATTGATCGTCGGCGGCAGCTTCGCGGGCCTCTCGGCCGCGATGCAGCTCGCGCGCGCACGCCGGCGCATCTGCGTGGTCGACGCGGGCCAGCCGCGCAACCGCTTCGCCGAGGCCTCGCACGGCTTCTTCGGCCACGACGGCGCGGCGCCACTGGCACTGCGCGACCAGGCGCGCGCGCAACTGCTGGCCTATCCCTCGGTGGATTTCGTCGCGGACGCGGCAGAGACGGCGTGCGTGCTGCCGGCCGAAGAGGGCGACACCCGCTTCGCCGTCACGCTGGCTTCGGGCCAGACCCTGGTGACGCGCCGGCTGCTGTTGGCCACGGGCATGCACGACCTGCTGCCCGAGGGCATCGAGGGCCTCGCGCCGCGCTGGGGTTCCAGCGTGCTGCACTGTCCCTACTGCCATGGCTACGAGTTCATCGACCGCCGCCTCGGCGTGCTGGGCAGCGGCGAGCTGTCGGTGCACCAGGCGATGCTGGTGGCCGACTGGGGGCCGCTGACGCTGTTCACGCATGGCATGCCGCCGCTCGACGCCAAGACGCGCGCGCAGCTCGATGCGCGCGGCATCACGCTCGACCCGGGCCGCGTGGTCGCGCTCGAAGGCCCCGCGAACGCGCTCGAGGCGGTGCGCTTCGACGACGGGCGCCGGCTGCCGCTCGACGCGCTGTTCGTGGCGCCGGCCCAGCGCCAGGGCAGCACGCTGGCCGCGCAACTCGGTTGCGCCTTCGACGAGGGACCGCTGGGCCTGGTGGTGCACACCGATCCGATGATGAAGACGAGCTCGGTGCCCGGCGTGTTCGCGGCCGGCGATGCGGCGCTCGCGATGCAGAACGCCACATTGGCCTCGGCCGATGGCGTACGGGCCGGGGCCTCGCTGCACCGCTCACTGATCTTCGGCGACTGAGGGCAGAAGAAGCTTCGTGGTCTTGATCGGCGCTCGCGCCAGGCGCCGATCCGGCGTGGCGGGCGCGGCAGGCCCGGGGCGAGCCGCCGGGCGCACGCGGGTGGCTGCGGGCTGTGCTGCACCCGCTTGCGAAATGGCTTGCCAGATCGACACCTGGATCGCCTCGGCGCGATCGCTCCTTCGCGGCAAGTCCATGGACCGCGCTCCGCTTCAGCCGCGCGCCGGCAGCACCGTGCCGCGGCTCTCGCCGAAGCCGATGCGCGCATGGCCGGGCTTCTCGCACCAGCCGCGCAGCAGCACGGCGTCGCCGTCCTCGATGAAGCTGCGCTGCTCGCCGCTGTCGCCCAGTGCCACGGGCGTCTGGCCGCCGCGCGCGAGTTCGATGATGGCGCCGGCCTCGCCCTCGCCGGGGCCCGAGATGGTGCCGCTGCCGAACAGGTCGCCGGGGTTGAGCTGGCAACCGCCCACCGTGTGGTGCGCCACCATCTGCGCCACGCTCCAGTACTGGTGGCGAAAGCTGGTGGACGACAGGCGCGAAGGTCCGCGCTTCTCGGCGCGCGCCTTCTCGCTCTCGAGCCAGACCTCGAGCCGGATGTCGATCGCGCCGGCCTCGCGGTTGGCCGCATCCTCGAGGTAGGCCAGCGGCTGCGGATCGGTGGCCGCGCGCGTCCAGGGCTGGCGGTAGGGCGCGAGCGCTTCCATGGTCACGATCCACGGCGAGATCGTGGTCGCGAAGTTCTTCGCGAGGAAGGGGCCGAGCGGCGCCATCTCCCAGAACTGGATGTCGCGCGCCGACCAGTCGTTGAGCAGGCAGATGCCGAAGATGTGTTGCTCCGCGTCCTCGAGTGCGATGGCCTCGCCGTGCGCATTGCCGGTGCCGATCCAGACGCCGAGCTCGAGCTCGTAGTCGAGCCGCGCGCAGGCCTGGTAGGTGGGCGCCTTCGCGCCCGGCGCCATCGCCTGCCCCATGGGCCGGCGGAACTGCTGGCCGCTCACGCCGATGGTCGACACGCGCCCGTGGTAGGCGATCGGGATCCAGCGGAAGTTCGAGGTCACGTCGCCGCCGGGGTTCAGCAGGCGCGTGATGTTGAGCGCATGGTCGATCGAGGTGTAGAAGTCGGTGTAGTCGCCGATGCGCGCGGGGATCGCGTACTCGGCCTCGGCCTGCGGCACCAGGCAGGCGCGCACGGCCTGCACCGCCGCGACCGGCGCATCGTTCTTCAGCAGCGCGAACAGCGCATGGCGCAGCGTCTTCCAGGCCGCCGGGCCGAGCGCGAAGAAGTCGTTGAGTGCGGGCTGCGCGGCGGCCGTGGCCGCTTCGAGCGCGAGGCCGTCGAGCTGCTGCGCCTGGACCAGCGCGGCCAGGTCGAGCACCTGGTCGCCGATCGCGACGCCGCCGCGAAAGGCCTCGCTGCCGCCGGCGCGGCGGAACACCGCATGCGGCAGGTTCTGGATCGGGAAGTCGCTGCTGTCGGTGGCCGTGGGGTTGGCCGATTCGACCCAGCTTCGGGCGTGGACGTCGTGCGTGTGATTGAGCGTGTGCATGAAAGAGGATTCCTTAGACCGAGGCCATCAGAGCGTCGTCGAAGATCGCGACCGCGCGCGTCCAGCCGGCCGAGGCGCCGCGGATCTTGTGCGGGAAGCAGCTGATGAAGAAGCCCGTGGGCGGCAGCACCTCGAGGTTGTGCAGCTTCTCGATGTGGCAGTAGCCGATGTCGCGGCCGGCCTTGTGGCCTTCCCAGATCAGCGAGGCGTCGTGCGTCTCGCCGTACTTCTTCGCCGTGTGGACGAAGGGCGCGTCCCAGCTCCAGGCATCGGTGCCCGTGAGGCGCACGCCGCGCTCGAGCAGGTACATCGTCGCCTCGTAGCCCATGCCGGCGCCGGCCGAGACATAGTCGGGGTTGCCGTAGCGCGAGCCGGCGCGCGTGTTGATCACCACGATCTCCAGCGGCTTGAGCGTGTGGCCGATGCGCTTGAGCTCGGCCTCGACGTCGGCCGCGCGCACCACGTAGCCGTCGGCGAAGTGGCGGAAGTCGAGCTTCACGCCGGGCTGGAAGCACCAGTCGAGCGGCACGTCGTGGATCGCGATCGCGGGCTTCTTCTCGCCGAGCGCCTTGTCCATGGTCGAGTGGAAGTGGTAGGGCGCGTCGAGGTGGGTGCCGTTGTGCGTGGACAGGTGCACCAGCTCGACCGCCCAGCCCTCGCCGTCGGGCAGGTCTTCCTTCTTGAGGCCAGGGAAGAAGGGCTCGATCTGTTCGTAGGTGTTCTCGTGCGTGAAGTACTGGATCTTCGGGCCGAAGGCCGGCGGGTCGGAGAGCACGTCGTTCTCCAGGAAGATCGAGAGGTCGACCAGTTTGCGTGGCATGGGTGGGCTCCTTGTGGGGTGTTCGTTCGAGCGGAGGAAAGAGAGGGAAAAGGAAATCAGGGTTGCTGCCAGCGCAGCAGGCGCCGTTCGGCCAGGGCCAGCAGCGCATTGCTCGCGAAGCCGATGAGTCCGAGCAGCACGATGCCGGCGAACAGCTCGCTGGCGCGGAAGGCGCGCGCGGCCAGCAGGATGGCCTGGCCCAGGCCGCTTTGCGAGGCGATCATTTCGCCCACCACCGCGACGATCAGCGCGATGGTCAGCGCGAGCCGCATGCCGGCCAGGATGTCGGGCATCGCATTGGGCAGGCCCATCTTCCAGACATAGGCCGCGCGCGACATCTGCAGGCAGCGCGCCACCTCGGCCAGGCGCGGCTCCACGGCCGCGAAGCCGTGCACCGTGGCCAGCAGCACCGGCCACATCGCGCCGAAGGCGACCACGAACAGCACCATGCCGGGGTTGAGCCCGAAGATCGAGATCGCCAGCGGCAGCAGCGCCGAGGCCGGCAGCGGGCGCACGAACTCCAGCGTGGGCTGGACCCAGGCACGCACCGCGGGCGAGACGCCGATGGCCGCGCCGAGCAGCACGCCGGCCAGCGAAGCGAGCAGCCAGCCCTGGACCATGCGGCCCACCGTCGCGCCGGTGAAGGCGAGCAGCTCGCCGCCGCCTTCGCCCGACAGGTTCAGCCCTTCGCGCAAGCTCGCGAAGGTGGCTTGCGGCGTCGGCAGGAACACGCGGCTGACCCAGCCCGCGTTGCTCGCGATCCACCACAGCGCGACCAGCGCCAGCAACACGCCCAGCGCGCCGAATTGCTCCAGGCCCTTGCGTTCGGCGTGGCCGTTCATGACACGACTCCCATGCGGCGCGACACGCCGCGCTGCAGCCGCAGCATGGCCGCGTTGATCGCGAAGCCCACCACGCCGATCCAGCCCAGCCAGGCGAGCATCAGCGCGGGGTCGAAGCTCTGCTGCGCGATCATCATCGCGTAGCCCATGCCGTTGGGATTGGCCGCGATCTCCACCGTCACGGCCACCACCAGCGCCACCGCCACGCCGAGCCGCAGCGCGACGAACAGGCGCGGCACGATGGCCGGCAGCACGATCTTGAAGGCGCGCTCGCGCGCCGACAGGCCCAGCACGCGGCTGACCTCGAGCAGCCGCGGCTCGACCTGCTGCACCGCCGCCTGCACCAGCACCAGCAGCGGCCAGAAGGTGGCGAAGGCGACGATCGCGAGTTCCATGCGCACGCCGAAACCGAAGCCCAGCATCGCGAGCGGGATCAGCGCGACCGAGGGCACGGGGCGCAGCACCTCGATGGTGACCGAGCCGAGCCGGGCCGCGCGGCGCGACAGCCCGAGCACCAGCCCCAGCGCGATGCCGAG
>NZ_JBZAYE010000338.1:0-7911 GCF_058244205.1 Variovorax sp. 20P10.2.4 | reverse complement strand
ACTGGCTCGAGGCGCACGACGCGCGGGCGGTGATACTGCGCCCCGACCGATATATCGTCGGCGTCGCGCGCACGGGGCACGATCTGGATCGCATCTCGCAACACCTCCCCGTCGCGCCATGACACTCTGGAGGAATTGGCGTGCCGGAAAAATCCATGTCCAGCCTGGGGCGCATGCTGGGAGTGCTCGACCTGTTCGACGACACCCACCTGACGCGCACGGCGGACGACATCTCCGCGGCGCTCGAGGTCTCGCTGCCCACGGGCTACCGCTACGTGCGGCTGCTGCTCGAGGCCGGGCTGCTGCAGCGCGTGGAGGACTCGCACTACGCGCTCGGGCCGCGGATCATCCTGCTGGACCACTACATCCGCAATGCCGACCCGGTGCTGCGCGAAGGCATCCCGGTGATGCGCGAACTGGTGGCCGCCACCGGCTTCGACTGCGTGAGCTCGGGCATCTTCGGCATGCAGGTGCTCGACACCCATCGCGAGATGGGCGGCGCGCCGCCGACGCTGGCCTACGGGCGCGGCCGGCCGCGCCCGCTGTTCCTGGGCGCCGCGCCCAAGGTGCTGCTCTCGACCTTCGCGCCGCCGCAGCTGCGCAAGGTCTTCGATGCCCGCCACGACGAGGTCGTGCGCAGCGGGCTGCCGGCCGAGTGGAGCGAATTCCGCCGCCTCTACGCGGGGATCCGCAAGGCCGGCCACTACGTGTCGATCGGCGAACTCGAACCGCAGCTCGCGGCCGTGGCCGCGCCGATCCCGAAGGCCGACGGGGGCGCATGGGCCGCCATCCAGCTGGTCTTCGACACCTCGCGCCTGTCCATCGTCGACCTCGACAAGATGGTTCACCTGATCACCGAGGGCGCGCAGCGCATTGGAGGTCGGCTGGCGTAGTTCTATTTCCATCACTCCTCACGGACAGACCATGAAACTCATCAGCTACCAACTCAACGGCACCGACAGCTACGGCGCGGTGACCGGCGACCGCGCGGACCGCGTCGTCGACCTGCGCCAGATCTTCGGCGAGCGCGCCGCGGACCTGAAGGCGCTGATCGCGGCCGACCTGCTGGCCGAGGCCGCCGCTGCCGTCGGCCAGGCAAGCGCCACGCTGGCGCTGAGCGAGCTTCAGTTGCTGCCCGTGATTCCCAACCCCGGCAAGATCGTCTGCGTGGGCCTCAACTACGGCGAGCATGTGCGCGAAACCGGCCGCGAGATCACCGAGCAGCCCACGCTGTTCCTGCGCGTGGCCGAATCGCAGCTCGCGCACGGCGAGGACATCGTGCTGCCGCCCGAGTCGACGCGCCTCGACTACGAGGGCGAGATCGCGGTCGTGATCGGCCGCGGCGGCCGGCGCATCGCCGAGGCCGATGCCTGGGCGCACATCGCGGGCTATGCCTGCTACAACGACGGCAGCATCCGCGACTGGCAGACCGCCACGCCGCAATGGACCGCCGGCAAGAACTTCTGGCGCACCGGCGGCTTCGGCCCCTGGATGGTCACGCGCGACGAGATCGCCGACGGGCGCGTGATGACGCTGGTGACGCGGCTCAACGGCCAGGAGATGCAGCGCACCACCACCGACAAGCTGATCCACAGCATCCCGCGCCAGATCGCGCACATCTCGGCCTTCACGCCGCTGGCCGCGGGCGACGTGATCGTGACCGGCACGCCGGGCGGCGTGGGCGCCAAGCGCAACCCGCCGGTGTGGATGAAGCCCGGCGACATCGTCGAGATCGAGGTCGACGCCATCGGCGTGCTGCGCAACGGCATCCGCGCCGAGTAACCCGCCGGCGGCATTCCCATGAACCGACGATTCGATCGCCGCAGCGCGCTGCTGCTCGCTGCGCTGTGCGCCGCGCTGCCCGCCGCGGCGGCTTCCGACTATCCCTCGCGCCCGATCCAGATGATCGTGCCCTTCGCCGCCGGCGGCGGGCTCGACATCAATGCGCGCAGCCTCGCGCAAGCCATGTCCGAGAACCTCGGCCAGCCCTTCGCGGTGATCAACCGCGACGGCGCGGCCGGCACCATCGGCCTGAACACGGGCGCCGGCGCGCGCGCCGACGGCTACACGGTGGTCTTCACGCCCGCCGTGCCGCTGACCAGCGAGCCGCACCGGCTCAAGGCCCTGAACTACGGGCTCGATTCCTTCCGCTACGTCTGCAAGGTGTTCGACAACATCTTCGCGATCGCGGTGCCGGCAAAGTCGCCGTACCGCAGCGTGCAGGACATCCTGGCCGACGCGAGGAAGGAGCCGGGCAGGGTGAGCTACGGCACCTCGGGCACCGGCTCGATCCCGCACCTGGGCACCTCGGACATCGAGGCCGCCACCAAGGTCGCGCTCACGCACGTGCCCTACAAGGGCGACGCGCCGATGCTGCAGGACCTGCTGAGCGAGCGCCTGAGCTTCGGCGCCGTGCTCGCGAGCTCGATCACCGGCCACCTGCAATCGGGCGCGCTGCGCCTGATCGCGGTCTACACCGACAAGCGCCATCCCTCGTTCCCCGACGTGCCCACCCTGAAGGAGTCGGGCGTGCCCGTGGTGCAGGCGAGCTTCGGCGGCGTGCTGGTGCCCGCGAAGACGCCCGACGCGGTGGTCGCGCGCCTCGAGTCCTCGTGCCGCGAGGCCGTGGCCTCGCCCAGGTACCAGGCCTGGGCGCGCGGCGCCAACCAGGTGGTCGACTTCCAGCCGGGCAAGGACTTCGAGCGCCAGGTGCGCGAGGACAGCCGCCTCAAGGCCGCGACCCTCGCGCGCCTCGGACTGGCCACGCCATGACTTAGGATTCGGCGATGACCCGTCCCATCCTCCATACCCTGATCTGCAGCACGCGGCCCGGCCGCGTGGGTCCGGCCGTCGCCCAGTGGGCGCACGGCATCGCCGAAGCGCACGGCGGCTTCGATGCCCGTCTCGTCGACCTGGCCGCCTTCGGCCTGCCGGTGTTCGACGAACCCGAGCATCCGCGCCTGCAGCGCTACACGCACGAGCACACGCGCGCCTGGAGCGCGAGCGTCGCCGAGGCCGATGCCTTCCTGTTCGTGCTGCCCGAATACAACTTCGCGCCGCCGGGCGCGCTGGTCAATGCCCTGAACTACCTCGTGCGCGAATGGCAGTACAAGGCCGTCGGCTTCGTGAGCTACGGCGGCATGTCGGGCGGCATCCGCGCGGTGCAGGTCACCAAGCAACTGCTCGGCACGCTCAAGGTGGTGCCGATGCTCGAGGCGGTCGCGTTCACGAATGTGGGCCAGCAGCTGCAGGCCGAGGGCGGCCTGTCGGCCAATCCCGCGAACGCGGCGGCCGCGAAGGCGATGCTCGACGAACTGCTGCGCTGGACCTCGGCGCTGCGCACGCTGAGGTCGTAGGGCGCCAGCGAGAATGCGCGCATGAACCCCATCGCGCGCGAAGACATCACGGGCCTGGTGCTGGCCGGCGGCCGCGGCAGCCGCATGGGCGGCGTCGACAAGGGCCTGCAGGACCACCGCGGCACACCGCTGGCGCTGCATGCGCTGCGCCGCCTGCAGCCGCAGGTGGGCACGGCCATGCTCAGCGCCAACCGCAACCTGCCCGACTACGAAGCGATGGGCGTGCCCGTGTGGTCCGATTCCATCGAAGGCTATGCGGGGCCGCTCGCGGGCCTGCTGACCGGGCTCGAGCATGCGCGCACCGATTGGCTGGTCACCGTGCCCTGCGACACGCCGGACTTTCCGTCGGACCTGGTCGACCGGCTGGCCGAGGCCGCGGCCGGGCAGGGCGCCGAGATCGCGATGGCCGCTACGCGCGAAGACGGCGAGTTGCGCGCGCAACCGGTGTTCTGCCTGCTGCGTGCCAGCCTGGCGCCGAGCCTGCTCGCCTTCCTGCAGGCGGGCGAGCGCAAGTTCGGCCAATGGACCGCGCAGCACCGCATGGTGCAGGTGGCGTTCGACGACGCGGCGGCCTTCTTCAACGCCAACACCAGCGACGAGCTGCGCCAGTTGCAGCGCTGAGCGCCGCGTTCACAGCCGCGCCCGATAGCTCGCCGGCGTCTCGCCGAAGGTGCGGCGGAACAACCCGATGAACGCGCTCGCGGTCGAATAGCCGAGGTCGAGCGCGATCGCCGTCACCGGGACGCCGGCCGCGAGCATCTCGAGCGAGCGCATCATGCGCGCGCGCTGCCGCCAGGCCGTGAAGTTGAAGCCGGTCTCCAGCACGAAGCGCCGGCTCAGCGTGCGCGAACTCACTGCCGCCCAGCGCGCCCATTGCTCGAGGTCGCGTTCGTCCGCGGGTTCGGCGATCAGCGCATGCGCGATGCGCTGCAGCCGCGGGTCGCTCGGCAGCGGAAGGCCGAAGGGCTCCACCGGCAGGCTGCGGATCTCGTCGAGGATGACCGCCGCCACATGCGCGCGGCTCTCGTCCAGCGGCTGCGGCGCCTCGATCGGCCAGCTGCAGGCGCGCAGCACCGCCTCGCGCAGCAGGCCCGAGGTGCGGATCGTGCACGGCCGTGGGGGCAGGGTGGCGCAGGCGGGTTCCGCCACGTAGACGCTCCAGCCATGGAAGGGCCCGTGCGAGCGCCCCGAATGCTCCTGGTGCGGCGGCAGCCAGACCGCGTGGATGGCCGGCACGATCCAGACGCCGTCCTCGACGCCCACCGACAGCAGCCCGCGCAGCGAGCCGAACAGTTGCCCGCGCGCATGGCGGTGCGGGCCCGAGGCCAGCTCCTCGCCCTGGCTGCCCTCGGCCGCGATGAGGACCGGGCCGTCCGGTCGGTCGACCAGGCCGGCCAGGCGAAGAATGGGATCGGTCATGGCGGATGAGAGCTATCGATTGGCCGATCCAGTCTACAGCCGCCAAGGCCTTTGTTCGTACGCTGGGTGCCATGAACCCAAGACCTCGCCCTTCCTTCGACGACCCGGCCCCCGAACCCGACCTCGACGCGCTGTATGCCGCGCCCTCCGAGATGACCCAGAAGGCGGTGCTCGATCGCCTGGTCGACTTCCACGAGGCCTATCTCGCGCAGGCCACCTTCTTCTGCCTCGCCACTGGCAGCGAGCAGGGGCTCGACGCCTCGCCGCGCGGTGGCCCGCCGGGCTTCGTCCATGTGCTGGATGCGCACACGGTCGCCTTCGCCGACTGGCCCGGCAACAACCGCATCGAGTCGATGCGCAACCTGCGGCGCGACGAGCGGCTCGCGATGGTGTTCCTGTTCCCGGGCCTCGAACTCTTCCTGCGCATCAACGGTCGCGGCCGGGTCTCGACCGATGTCGGGCTGCTGAACGAACTGCGCGAGGGCGAGCGCATTCCCAAGACCGCGACCGTGGTGCGGATCGACGAGGTGCTGCTGCATTGCGGCAAGGCGATCAACCGCGCCCGGCTGTGGCAGGACAGCGCCCGCCTCGCGCGCGATGCGCTGCCGACCGTGGGCCAGATGATGGCCGCGCTGGGCCGGCGCGCCGATGCCTCGGCCGAGCTCGGCACGGAGCAGATCGCGCAGATCGACGCGCACTACGACCACGCGGTCAAACACGAGCTGTACTGAGGAATCGAGCGCCCCACGAAGGCTTCCCATTTTTTCTGGAGAGAACGCGATGCTGTTCGACACGACGAGATTTCCGCTGGTGTTCCTGAAGGAGGACCCGCAGGCCGATTCGCACGACACCGACACCGAGGCGCAACTGGCCACGCTGCTCGAGCGCGGCGAGCGCTTCGTGCTGCTGACCGACCACCTGCCCGGCGACCATCCCGAGGAAGGCCACGAGGACCGCAAGCGCCGCGCGCTGTTCTTCAAGCGCCACAAGGAACACCTGCGCGCGTTCTGCGCGGGCCTGGTGTTCGTCACGGGCGAGCGCACGATTCCCGCGGCGGTGCGGCTGGCGGCGCAGGGCGCGGGCAAGGTGCTGGGGCTGTCCTTCGACTTCGTGCGCAGCGAGAGCGAAGGGGTGGCGGCGGCCGAGCGCTTCCTGGCGCGAAGTTAGGCGGACCGTGCCGCATCGAACGCCCGGCGCCGTTCTCTGAAGCCCTCGGCGTTCTCGATCACCCAGGTCCACAGCGGAATCATCTGGTAGAGCAGGCCACGGCCCAGGCTCGTGAGCTCGTACTCGACACGCGGCGGCACCTCCCGGTGGTCGAAGCGCAGCACGAGGCCGTCGCGCTCCAGCGCCCGCAGCGTACGCGTCAGCATGCGCTGCGTCACGCCCGAAAGCCGGCGCCCCAGCTCGGCATGGCGCAGCCGGCCCGACACGCCCAGCGCATGCACCACGCCCAGCGACCAGCGGCTGCCGGCATGCGCGAGCACCTCGCGCTTGAGTCCGTCGTCGTCGTCGCTGAGCGCATCGCAAGCGGCTTGCGATTGCCGGATCAGCGCTTCGATTTTTTCCTGCGGTATCACGCGTGTGCCTTCTTTCATTGGGAGGGTGCCGGGTCCAACTGCCGATTTTGATCGGAGATGCATCCATGCCGCAGACAAGACAAGACGCCCTCGAGATCCTGGTGGTGGGCGCCGGAGAACTGGGAACGAGCGTGATTCGCGCGCTGGCCGCGAGGGTCGGTGGTGAAGACGCGCGAATCTCGGTGCTGCTCAGGCCCGATACGGCGTCGTCGCCATCGCCCGCGCGGCGCGCCCTGCTCGAAGAACTGGCGGCGCTGAACGTGGCAGTGGTCCATGCCGACATCGCTGCGTCCGATGCGCACGGGCTGGCCCGGATCTTTCGCGCGTTCCATACGGTGGTCAATTGCACGGGCTTCGTCGGCGGTCCGGGCACACAACTGAAGCTCACGGCCGCGGCGCTCGAAGCCGGCGTCGCGCGCTATGTGCCATGGCAGTTCGGCATCGACTACGACACCATCGAGGCCGGCAGCGCGGGCGGCCTGTTCGACGAGCAGATCGCGGTGCGCGCGATGCTGCGCTCGCAGCAGGCGACGCGCTGGCTCATCGTGTCGACCGGGATGTTCACGAGCTTCCTGTTCGAACCGGCCCTCGGCGTGGTGGACCTCGAAGGCCTGCGCGTGAACGCGCTGGGCAGCTGGGACACGCGCGTGACGGTGACCACGCCCGAGGACATCGGCCGGCTCACGGCGGACATCCTCTTCACCCAGGCGCTCGACCACAGCGGCATCTTCTTTACCGCGGGCGAGACGCTGAGCTATGGCCGATTGGCCGATCTCGTCGAGCAGCGCTTCCAGCGCCGGGTCGAACGCATCGAGTGGAGCGTGCCGATGCTCGAGGACGAACTCGCGAAGCAGCCGCAGGACACGATGCGCAAGTACCGGCTGGCGTTCGCGCGCGAGCCGGGCGTGGCCTGGGATGCCGGTCTCACCTACAACGCGCAGCGGGGCATCGCGACCGAGGATGTCGCGCGCTTCCTGCGCGGCCATCGGGGTGTGGCGGCGGTGTAGTAACAAATCAGTCATCGTCGGGCGCCAAGATCGCGGGTTCCCAACAGTGCCTGCGCCGTGTCGGTCCTCCCCCTTTTCCCATCGTCCCGCCCGCGGCCACGCCCTGGGCGCGGCACGGCCGCCGTCGAGACCCGCTGCGGATGCGCCTTCACGCGCGCCTCCTGAGCAGGCTCCGGGCCGCGACCTGCATGGTGTGCACGCTGGCGACTCCCGCCTGGGCCGCGGACAACGCGACGCAGCCGCCGGTTCCCGAGGCGGCCGCGGCGCTGCTCGACTTCGACATTCCCGCCCTGCCGCTGGACGATGCGCTGGGTCGCTATGCCGCGCAGTCGCGGCGCTCCACGCTGTTTCGCAGCGCGACCGTGCAGGGGCGCATCTCCTCGGCCGTGCAGGGCCGCCATTCGCCCGAATCGGCGCTGCGCCTGCTGCTCGAGGGAACGGGCCTGGTCGCCGAACGGCCCGACGAGGGACCGGCCGAGGCCTTCGTGTTGAAGGAGGCGACGGCACCGGCGCCGCCGCCGGTCCTCGGCAACGCGCCCGCCGCCGACG
>NZ_JBZAYE010000337.1:0-7912 GCF_058244205.1 Variovorax sp. 20P10.2.4 | reverse complement strand
GCGGCCGTGCGTTCGCGCTGCACCGTGTCCTGCGCCGCCATCGCGGCTTGCGAGGCGGCCGCGCTCGCGTTGGTGAGCGCGCCCACGTTCACCGACGCCACCACCGGCAGCCCGGCTGATTCGCCCTTGACCTGGATATTGGCCGCGTTCACCACCTGCAGCGCCGCGAGGTTCACGTTGCCCGAGACGCGGATACCGGCCTCGCCCGCGTCGATGGTGCCCAAGGGCGCGATCAGGTCGACGTCGCCCGGCGGCACTTCCGGAATCGGATCGAGCGTCGCGATGCCGGCACCGGTGCTCGGCACGTTGGGCGACAGCTTCACGTTGCCCAGCGTGTCGTACTCGCGCTTGGGCGGCGTGTAGACCACGGTGGTCTTCGAGCCCCGGCCCGCATTGATGTCGCCCGTGGCCGACCACGCGAGGATGTCGCCGCCGAAGGTGGTCATGATGCGCGACAGGCCCAGCAGGATGCTGCCCTGGCTGTACATCTGGATGCTGCCCTCGCCCTGGGTCAGCAGGCCCGCGGGCACCGCGTCCTCCTTGATCGAGGGTGTCACGCCCTCCACGCCGACGACGGTCTGGCCGCCCGGCGCCAGGGTCTGGATGCCGCCGCCCACGACCGTGCGGATGCCCGCGTTGCTGTCCACGCCCTGGTAGAGCGTGATGTCGCCCGCGCGCCGGATCGGCTGGCCGGCCGCGTCGGTGTCGGGGAACAGCGTGGCGATGGCATCGCGCCCGCGCAGGTAGCTGCCGTAGCGCGGGCTGTCGGCGTCGTTGTACTCGCGGCCGCCGGCCGTGAGCTCGGCGAAATAGACCTGCCGCACGAAGATGCGCTGCTGCTCGGCGGGCAAGGCGAGGAAGTAGGCCAGGGCATCGGCCCCGCCCGGGCCCGCATAGCCGTAGCGCTGGCCCAGCCACTGGGCCAGCTCGGCCTCGTAGGTGCGCGCGACCTTGCCGGGCTGGTCGGCCAGCGGCTGGCCGGTGGCGGCGAGCCGGGTTGCGTCGAGATAGCGCCGCGCGAAGCCGGTGTAGTCGACCGTGCCCTCGCCCGGCGCGCCCGCGCCCAGGCCCGCCTGCAACGTGATGCCCGCGCCCGGCCGCGTGTCGCCGGGGACCAGCGGGCCCAGGCTGGTCAGGCTGGCCTGGCTGCCCTGGTAGATCTGTCCGCCCGCCGAGACCTCGAGCGAGCCGGGGCCGGCGATCGTCCAGCCGGTGAACAGCACGCTGCCTTGCGCCGCGATCAGCGACACGTCGTTGGCGCCGTTCTGCACGATCAGGCCGCGGGTGTCGACGATGTCGCCGCCGGCCACCATGCGCAGCGGACCGGCGGACTGGTAGTACGGCATCGAGAGGCCGCCCGTGGCGAGCGCGTCGGTCATGTAGATCCGTCCCGACTGGATGCCGACGATGTCGCCTTTCAGCGCATAGATGCGCGTGCCCTGGCCGCCGAGCGTGCTGTCGTCGACGACGTTGTTGGGCCCGAACATGAACATCGTACCTTCGATGACCACGCGGTCGAGCGGCGTATCGGCGTTGCCCCAGTAGTTGGAGTCGAGCACCTTGCGGCCGCGGCTGTCGAGCTCCCCGCCCAGGCGCCAGGCCGGATTCAGCGGGGTGGCGATGCTGTTCGCCGAGGCGCCCAGGATGGCGATCGGCGAGGAGCCGTTGGAGACGTTGTTGGCGGCATCGCCGCTGATCAGGTCGCGCGCCAGCAGCTCGAGCGCGCTGTGGGAGGACGGCATCAGCAGCACCTCGCCGCCGGTCGCGTAGTAGATGCTGCCGCCCAGCGCCGCCGCGCGCAGCACCGAGGGCACGACGTTGCCGCTTTTGACGATGGGCGTGAGGTTGCCGCCGGCCGACACCAGGTCGATCTGCGTGGCCGGCGTCCACAGGGTGAACCAGGTCGATCCGAAGCCGGTGATGCCGTCCGCGTTGGTGCCCGCGGTTTCGCTGACGGGCGTGTCGCGGCCGGGATCGGTGAAGGTGTTGACCGCCAGGTCGCCCAGCGTGCGCACGCGCACCGCGCCGTCGCCCGGCGCGAAGCTGGCCTCGCCGCTGGAGCGGCTGGCATAGGGGGTGTAGGGGTCGAGCGGGCGCTGGTCGCGCAAGCGATAGCCATAGCCCTGCAGCCGTTCGCTGCCCACGCTGCCGGCCGTCACGGTGGTATCGCCGCGCAGGCCCACGAACATCCCGCCGTTGATCTGGCCGCCCGCGCTCACGTCGAGCGCGCCGCCGCCGGTCTGCAGCAGCTGCCCGTCCACCACGCGACCGCTGCCGGCCGCCGCCACGACGAGGCTGCGGTTGCCTTCGCCCAGCGTCGCCCCGTCGGGCAGGCCGATGTTGCCGCCCGCGCGCACCGTGACGTTGCCGCCGCCCAGCGTGCCCACGCCCGTGAAGGCGGGCAGCTCCAGCAACTGGGGAAAGGGCGCGGCGCTGTTGAAGGAGTAGGTGCCGAAGTTGATGCCCCAGGCGGTCGGCTGGTCCAGGCCCGCGCCGCCCTGGCGCCACAGCCAGGTGCCGATCGACTGGCTGTCCCGGGCCTGGAAGCCCAGGATGTCGCCTTGCGCGGCCAGCGTGAAGTCGCCGCCCTGCGTGGGCATCCACATGCGCGTGCCGTTGAGCGTGGGCTCGTAGGCGCCGTTGGCCGCGCCGAGCACGGTGCCGTCGGTCTGCAGCCCGCGGTCCAGGTTGAACGGCGCGCTCGCCGCGCCGTCGATGGCGGTGCCGGCGGTGTAGACGCCGAACGGCGACTTCTGCACGTAGTTGCCGCCGGCCAGCAGCTCGAGGTCGCCGGTGCCGGTGCGGATCACGCTGCTGCCGATCGAGACCACGGGCGATGCCAGGCCGATCAGGTGCGCGTCTTCCAGCGTGATGTTGCCCATGCCCGCCAGTTGGCTCGCCGTGTGCAGCGCGCGCGTGTCCGCGCTGCCCAGGTCGGCACCCGCCACCAGCCGCATCGACCACGACTGCATGCCCGGCGCCAGCATCGGCGCCGTCGCCCATTGCCGGCCTTGCGTGCCGTCGGGCCCCACCGGGCGCGTCGGCGCGATGGCACCGCCCACGTAGCCCTGCACCACGGTGTTGACGGGAAGAACGGAGCCGGCCGGCACGGTGAAGTCCTCGGTCAGCAAGGCGCCGTTGGTCAGGAAACCCAGCGGCGCGCCTGCCGGGATGGTGATGGACGACAGCACGACCGATCCCATGCCCACGTTGAAGCCGGCGCCGAAGGTCTGGCCCTGGTTGAGCACGGTCTGCGCGGGGATGACCTCGCCCTTGCGGTACAGCACCGAGCCGTCGGCGTTGTACACATTGGCGGTCGCCACCGTGTCGTAGGAGAAGAAGGCCTCGAGCACCTGCGCCTCCGCCGGCAGGGTCGCGTTGGGGTTGACGGCGATGCTGTAGAAGAAGCCCGGATCGGTGATCGTGATCGCGAAGTTCAGGGTGGCATCGGACGGGAACAAGGTGAAGGCCTGCACCGTCACGGGGGTGGGGATGTTCACCGCGCTGGTCAGGGTGCCGACCGGCAGTTGCACGCCCCAGCCGTTGTCGTCGGGCGAGGCACCGGGCGGCGCGAAGCCGTCGCTGATGCTGCCGTTGATCTTCAGGTCACCCGTGGCGCGCAGCACCAGCACGCCCGGCTCGCCCGAGCCGCGCAGGGCCGGGTCGGCACCGGGGCCGTAGCGGTAGCCCGAGAGGTCGATGTCGCCCTGGGTCGACAGGCTGCCCGTGCCGTCGAGCTCGACGCCGGGACGCAGGTGATAGGCCGCGCCGTAGGCGCGCAGGCCGGCCAGGCGCCCCTGCAGGCCGTCGTTGGCCCATGCCGCGTCGATGAAGCGGCGGCTGTCGACGTCGATGCCGTCGAGCAGCTGCTGGTCGATGACCGTGCCGTCCGCCAGCGTGTAGGTGCGAAAGCCCACCACGGCGATGGAGGCGGCGCCGCGGATGTTCAAGGGGCCGGCCGCCTGGATCGCGATGTCGTTGTCGCGGGACGCATCGGCGGGATCGGGGCCGCGGCGCGGCGCGGCGATCTCCACTTGGCCGCGCGCGATGCCGTCGGGCGTGCTCAGGTCCAGCGTGGCGCCGGGCTGCAGCGTGACGCTGCCGCGCGTCGAGCTCAGCGCGATGTGCGCGCGGTTCGAGGCGTCGATCGGCTGGCCGTTGCTGTCGACGGCCAGTTGCGTGGCATGCACGTCCAGCACCGACGAGGCCCCCAGCGTCAGGTCGCCGCTGGCGGTCAGCGCGATGCTGCCCGGCCCGCGGCCCGATGCATCGAGCTTGCCGTTCACCGTCAGGCTGCCGTCGTCGAGCACGATCGCGATCCTGTTCGCGCGCACGCCGTCGCCGACCGCCAGGTCGCCATGCGCGATGCGGAAGCCGCGCAGCGCGGTGAAGCCGGCGTCGTTGAGCTGCGTGTTCAGGGCGGCGAAGCCGGCGTTGTCGAGCGCGCCCACCTGCTCGATGAAGCTGCCCTGCGCAAAGCCCTGCCCGCCGCTGCCGCGCAGCGTGCCGTTCCATTGCACGGTGGCGCCGTCGGCCAGCGCGCTCGCCTGGATCGAGCCCGCGTCGCTCGCGGCGGCGGAGACGTCGATGGTCGACCCGGCCTGCTGCGCGATGCTGCCGCCCGTGCTGGTCGCGGTCAGCGCGCCGCCCCAGGAATCGCGCGACACGTCGTAGAACGTGACGTGGCGCCCGCTCAGGTCGATGGCGGCATTCGCGCCGAAGACGATGTCGCCCGTGCCTTGCACGTCGAGCTTGCCGGTGGGCAAGGCAATGGCGGTGTCCAGCGTCACCTTGCGGCCGCTGAAGGCCAGCGAGGCGCCCAGGTCCTGCACCTCGCTCGTGCGGCCCCCCGTCGCGCCCTCGGGCAGCGCGACATGGATGTCGCCGCCGGCCGCATAGCGCATGGTCGCGCCGCTGGCACCCGTCAGCAGCGGCGTGCGGATGTCGAGCGCGCCACCCTGCAGCGTGCCCGAGGCATCGCGCGTCAGGCCCACCGACAGCGAGCCCTTGTTGTTGGCGGTCACTGCCTGGGCGGCGTCGATGGTGACGTCGGCGAAGCCCAGCGCCACGCGGTCGAGCGCGGTCTGGCTCTGCGCGCGGGCATGGGCGTCGTAGCCGAAGATCATCGTGTTGACGTCCAGCACCAGGTGGCCCGCGCCGGAGCCCGGACCGCCGGGCACGGTCGCCACAGGGTCCGCGCTCGCATAAGGCGACGTGGTCGTTCCCAGGCCCGAGCGCACGCCGTTCCACACCAGCGTGTCGGTGACCAGGCGCACCTCGTCGCCCGCGTTGCCCCAGCCGTAGAAGGCCGGCGTGTTGATGGCCAGCTGCGCCTTCGACTCCCCGGTGTCGAGCGTGACCGTTCCGTAGAAGTTGAGGGTGTCGGCGGTCAGCGCCAGCCGTTCCAGCGCGGGCAGGCCGCTGTCGGTGGCGGGCCGCAGCAGGCGTGCGAGCACGTCCTGCGTCAGCCGCCAGCCCGTGGGCAGCACGCCGGCGGCATCGGCCTGCGCCAGCGCCGCGTCGTTGCCGATGTTGATCTGGTGCTGCGCCACCGTGACGAAGCGCGCGCCCAGGTTGACGTTGCCCAGGCTCAGGTCGCCCGGCGCCAGGAAGGCGACCGTGCCGGTGGTCAGCAGGCTGGCGCCGTCGGCCACGCGGATGCGGCCCGTGCCCTGCGCGGGCAGGAAGTCGAGGAAGCCGTTGGCGACCGCCAGCACCGCGGGCCCGCTGGCCGTGGGGGCCAGGAAGTTGGCATAGAGGTAGCCCAGGCTGGAGTCGGCCGCCGGGTCGGCGAAGCCGCGGGTGTCGAGCACGGCCGAGGTGTCGACCGACAGGTCGTTGCCGATCAGGAAGATCTGGCCGGCCTTGAGCGCCGCGCCCTCGCCCACGTGGACCGTGCCCGCGCCCCCCATCGTGAAGTAGACGCGCGGGCTGTCGCTCTGGTTGGTGTTGCCGTCGAAATAGCTGGTCCAGCCGCCGATGGAGATCGACGCGGCATTCATCGCATTGAGGTCGCTCGCCGCGAGCGTGATGCGCCCCGGCACGGGCGTGGCGCCATCGGCCGTGACGTCGATGGCCGCGTTGCCGGTCACGATCACGCGGCCGGCCCCGCCGCCCGGCGCGCCGCCCATCAGCGCCTGGCCCTCGAAGCTGAGCGCGTCGCCGCCCGCGTCCGAGCGCATCAGGTCGAAGCGCAGGATCTTGCCGTCGGCCGGCAGCAGCGGCCGCACGCGGCCGAAGCGGGCCGCCTGCTGGATGGCGAAGTCCGAGTAGCTGGTCTCGTTGTACTGCGAGAACCGGCGCACCGCGGCGCCCGGCGTCACCAGCACGGCAGTGGGCAGGCTGTCGCGAATGCCGGTGCCGGCCAGCGACAGCACGCCGCTGGTCTGCCACGAACCGTTGGGCACGGCCACGGCGGGTTGCCGCGCCAGCCCCGGCGTCGCGGACGGGCCGGTGGCGACCTCGACGCGGAAGGCGCCCGGCAGCAGCGCATAGCTCGAGGGCAGCAGCGTGTAGGTGCCGGCGGGAAGGCCGGGCACGCCGGCGCCGATCTGGATCTGCCGCCCGATGGCCGGATCGCCGGCCCCCTTGTCGGCGATGACGGGCGCGTAGGCCGAGGCATAGCCGGGCAGCACCGCATAGACCTGGTTCGAAGCCGCGCTGTAGCGGTTGCCCGCGGGATTGGCGTTGTACAGCGGCGTGGCCAGCACATCGACCGAACCGCCGCGCCCGGTGACGAAGCCCTGGCCGCGCAGGTCGCCGCCGCCCGACACGTCGAGCGTCGCGCCCGCCTCGACCACGACGTGCTGGCCGCCCAGGCTGATGCCCGAGAGCAGCTCGCCGCCGTCCTTGACGCCGCCGGGCAGGCCCGTGAAGACGGGGGCACCGCGGTAGTCCAGGCCGTCGGTGGTGCCGCCGTAGGGCATGACCAGGCCCGCGGCGCTGACGGAGGTCACGCTGCCCGGCCGCAGCACCACCGTGGTGTCGTCCGTGGCCTTCTCGTTCAGCGGCGCCCCCAGCGGCGACGGACTGTCGTTGATGGTGATGGTGCCCAGCGGCGCGCGCAGCGTGCCGCCCTGGTCCACCGTGCCGGCGCGCAGCAGCAGCTTGCCGAACACCGAGGCCGGCATCGGCGCGTCCTGCCCGCTGGAGCGAAGGGTCAGCGTGCGCTGCGAATCGAGTTGCTCGATCGGGTTGCCGAATTCGTTCGGCACGGTGATGCGCCCCGCGAGGATGGTCGCGCTGGCCCCGCTCATCGGATAGAGCTGCGCCGACTCGATGGCGATGTCGCCGCTCGCGTACAGCCGGGTGTTGCCCAGCCGCACGTCGCCCGATGCCTTCAGGTTGAGGCTGGCGAAACCCGGGAGGTCCACGGGTCGAGACGGTACGTTCAGCAGGCCCCCGCCGTCGCCCTGGATCCCGCCCGTGCCCGAGAGCAGGGTGTCGTAGAGGTCGATCAGCGAGGCTTCGATGGTCAGCGCGCTGGTGCCGCTGACGCTCGACGCCATGAGCGCGCCTTCCTTGTTGATCAGCCCGGGCGAATAGAAGCCGACCGAGCCGGCCCATGGCTGGTCGTCGGGACGGATCGGGTAGCCGCCGTCCAGGCGCACATAGGGCGCGCGCAGGTTCACGCGGGCGTCGGGCGTGGCGGCGTCCACGGTGTAGACGCCGCCCTTGAGATTCAGGCTGCGGCCCAGCGACAGGTCGATGTCGCCCTGGAACACGAACAGGTCCTGCGTCCCCAGGGTCAGGGCGTCGAAGCCACCGGCGACGACCTGGTCCATGCCCAGCCGGGTGTCGCCGACGGCGAGGCTGCGGTCGGCCTGGCCGGGTGCCAGGTCGGCGGGCAGGCGGCTGCCGGGGCGGACCTGCGTCAGCGTGATGTCGTGCATGTGCTGCACCGCCTCGGGCA
>NZ_JBZAYE010000336.1:0-7913 GCF_058244205.1 Variovorax sp. 20P10.2.4 | reverse complement strand
GGGCCGGGCATTGAAGGTGCGCGGGAACAGCGCCGCCTGCGAGCGGTCGCGCAGCCGGTAGCTCATCGCCGGGCGCCCCGGCCCGCCCGCGAGCATGCCAGCCTCCTCCATGAAGCCGCCGTCGAGCATGCGCTTGCGGAACGCGCTCTTGTCGACCGGGCGCCCGAGCACGACCTCGTAGGTGTGCTGCAGCGCCGGCAGCGTGAACGGCTCCTCGAGCAGGAAGGCCGGCAGCGAGGTGTATTCGACCTTGCTGCGCAGCCGCGCCACCGCCGCCGCAAGCAGCTCGCCATGGTCGAAGGCCAGCCGCTTGCGCAGCGCCGCCTCGACCTCGAACCACGCCACCTCGGCCGCGTTGGCGCCGCCGCGCAGCTGCATCGCCTGCGCCGGGATCAGCGCATAGAAGCAATGCGTGGCCGACCAGCCGCGCGGATCGCGCTTCGCCCCGCCCCAGCTGCCGAGCTGCTCGAGGTAGGGCGTGACCACGCCGGTCTTCTCGCGCAGCTTGCGCAGCGCGCAGTCGAGCAGCGTCGCGTCCTCGTCGACATTCACGAAGCCGCCCGGCAGCGCCCAGCGTCCCGGATAGGGCTCGGCGCTGTCGGCGGGGCGGCGCACCAGCAGGACTTGCAGCGTGTCGTCGAGCACGGTGAACATGGCCACGTCGACGGTGACGAGGGGGCGGGGAAAGTCGAGCGACGGAAAGGTCGATGCGGAGGCGTTCACGAAGGACTTGACGAGCATTCGATTAGTTGTACTATACAACCCTTATTAGTTGCACAGAACAACTAACAATCAGAGCCAACAAAACAACAAGAAGGAAAGACATGAACAGGGCACAACGCGCCAAGCTCGCGCACGAAACACTGGAGATCCTCGACCGCGGCACCTACGCCACCGCGGAAGGCCGCACGATCGGCCTCGAGAAGGAGATCGCCGCCTGCCTCGCGCAAACGCGCTACTTCGACGAGGCACAGGCCGGCGAGCTCGTGCGGCAGGTCGAACGCTCGGCCACCGGGCCGCACCGCGCCACCATCGAGGTCGTCAACGAGACCACCCTGGCCGGCATCTCGCGCCTCTCGGCGACGGGCCGCCATCGCATCGCCGCACTGAACTTCGCCTCCGCGCGCCATCCCGGCGGCGGCTTTCTCGGCGGGAGCCTCGCGCAAGAGGAGTCGCTGGCCACCAGCTCGGCGCTGTACGCATCGCTGCTGCGCGCACCGCAGTTCCACGAGACACATCGGGCGGCGCCTTCGCTGCTCTATTCGCACGCGATGGTCGTCTCGCCCGACTGCCCCGTCTTCCGCCACGACGACGCGAGCCTGATGGAGCGACCCGAGGCCGCCACCTTCATCACCTGCGCCGCGCCGAACGCGGGTGCGATCGCGCGAAACCAGCCCGACGCGCTGCCGCAGATTCCGCAGGTACTCCAGGCGCGCGTGGCGTGCGTGCTGGCGCTCGCCGCCCGGCAGGCGTGCGATGCGCTGGTGCTCGGTGCCTGGGGCTGCGGCGTCTTCCGCAACGATCCGCGGGTCGTTGCGCAGGCGTTCCGTCATCACCTGGGCGCCGACAGCCCGTGGGCGACGCGCTTCGAGCGGATCGTCTTCGCGGTGCTCGATACCTCGGCGCAGCAGGAAACCTTCGCGGCGTTCCAGGACATCCTGGCCGCCTGATTCGCGCCCATGCCGGCGCTTCGATGAAAAGAAACACCATGCCCCCCTCTCTTTCGATCCACACCCGCACCGCCCTGATCGAGCGCATCGCCCAAGGCTTCGAACCCCGCTACCTGCTGTTCTGGGGCCACCAGCCCGAGAAGGACGGCAGCGCCGGCAAGGGCTGCTTCAGCCAGTGGTTCGAGGCGCCGTTCGAGATCGAGGGCGTGCGCTACGCGACGGCCGAGCACTTCATGATGTCCGGCAAGGCCCGGCTGTTCGGCGACACCGAGGTCCTGGGCCAGGTGCTCGCCGCGCGCACGCCGGCCGAGGCCAAGAAGCTGGGCCGCGCGGTGCGCGGTTTCGACGACACGGCCTGGAAGCACGCGGCCTTCGACCTGGTCGTGCAGGGCAACCTCGCGAAGTTCTCGCAGCACGCGGCGATGGGCGAATTCCTGCTGCGCACCGGCGAGCAGGTGCTGGTGGAAGCCAGCCCCTACGACGCGATCTGGGGCATCGGCATGGCCGCGAGCCATGCCGACGCCCGCGAGCCGGCGCGCTGGCGCGGCCAGAACCTGCTGGGCTTCGCGCTGATGGCCGTGCGCGACCGGCTGCGGGTGGGCTGAAACCATGACGACCTCGATGGAAGACCGCTTCCGCGGCGCCCTGCTCGGCCTGGCCTGCGGCGATGCCGTGGGCACGCGCGTGGAATTCAGCCCGCGCGGCAGCTTCGTGCCCGTCACCGGCATGCAGGGCGGCGGGCCCTTCGGCCTCGCGCCCGGCGAATGGACCGACGACACCTCGATGGCGCTGTGCCTCGCGGCCAGCCTGATCCATTGCCGCGGCTTCGATGCCGTCGACCAGATGAACCGCTACTGCAACTGGCGCAGCGTGGGCTACATGAGCAGCAACGGGCGCTGCTTCGACATCGGCATCACGGTGTCGAACGCGCTCTCGCGCTACCTCGCGAACGGCGACCCCTTCGCGGGCGATCCCGATCCGCGCACCGCCGGCAACGGCGCGCTGATGCGGCTCGCGCCGGTCGCGATGTTCGGCGTGGCCGATACGCCCGCGCTGCTGCGGCTTGCCGCCGACAGCACGCGCACCACGCACGGCGCGGCCGAGGCCATCGCCTGCTCGCGCTTGTTCGCGCTGCAGCTGCAGGCCGCGCTGCGCGGCGAGGACAAGGCGTCGATCCTCGCGCCGCGCGACCTCGGCGAAGCACCGAGCCCCGGCGTGGCCGCGCTCGCGGCGGGCCGCTGGCGCGACAAGCCGCGCGACGCGATCAAGGGCTCGGGCTATTGCGTGGAATCGCTCGAGGCGGCGCTGTGGTGCTTCGCGCAGGCCGACTCCTTCGAGGAAGCGATCCTCGCGGCCGCCAACCTCGGCGACGACGCCGACACCACGGCCGCGATCTGCGGCCAGCTCGCGGGCGCCTTCCACGGCGTGGCGGGCATTCCGGTGCCATGGCTGGCCACGCTCGCGATGCGCGACGAGATCGACGCGATGGCGCGCGCGCTGTTCGCGCTCGCCCAGCCAGCCTGATCCCTTCGCTACTGCGCGTACGACAGCGGCAGCGCGGTCGTGAACTTGATCTCCTCCATCGCGAAGCTGGAACTGACGTCGAACAGCTCGGTGTCGGCGATCAGCCGCTTGTAGACCTTGTCGTAGGCCGCGATGTCGGGCACCACCACGCGCAGCAGGTAGTCGATCTCGCCGCTCATGCGATAGAACTCGACGATCTCGGGGATCACGTCGACCACGGCCTTGAAGCGATCGAACCAGGCCTGCGTGTGGGTGCTGGTGCGCACGGCGACGAACACCGTCACGCCGACGTTGACCTTCTGCGGATCGACCAACATCACGTTGCGCGTGATCACGCCGGCCTCCTTGAGCCGCTGGATGCGGCGCCAGCACGGCGTCTGAGACAGGCCGACCTGGCTCGCGAGATCGGCGATCTGGCGCCCGGCGTCGAGCTGCAGCAGCTCGAGAATCTTCCTGTCTATGGCGTCCAATTTTATCTTTGCCATGAAAAATAGAATCTGATTCTCAAAATACAGGAAAATCGAGTCTACAACGCAAGCCTTTTCCTGTCGCGACTTCGCAGAATCGAGGCATGGACATCTACCTCGACGCCAACGCCACCACCCCCGTTCTGCCCCAGGCCCGCGAGGCCGCGCTGGCCGCCATGGCCGGCGATTTCGGCAACCCCAGCAGCATCCACAACACCGGCCTTAAGGCCCGGGCGCTGATGGACGCGGTGCGTGAGCGCGCCCGCCGCGCGATCGGCGCGCCCACGGGGCGGCTGCTGTTCCTCAGCGGCGCGACCGAGGGCATCCAGACCGCCGTGCTGTCGGCCCTGAACGCGCTGCGCGCGCGGCGCCAGGCCGGCGAGAGCGTGCCCGAGCTGCTGCTCTACGGCGCCACCGAGCACAAGGCCGTGCCCGAGGCGCTGCGCCACTGGAACGCGCTGCTGGGCCTCGACCTCGAGGTGCTGGCGATTCCCGTGGGCCGCAACGGCCGCCACGACCTCGACTGGCTGCGCGCGCACGCGCCGCGCGCCGGCATGGTCTGCACCATGGCCGCCAACAACGAGACCGGCGTGGTCAGCGACCTCGACGGCATCGCGGCCGCGCTGGTCTGCAGCCCGGCGCTGTGGATGGTCGACAGCGTGCAGGCACTCGGCAAGCTGCCGCTGCGCCTGGGCGAGCGGCCGATCGACTACGCGCCCTTCTCGGGCCACAAGCTCTATGCGCCCAAGGGCATCGGCCTGCTCTACGTGCGCGAGGGCGCGCCCTTCACGCCGCTGATGGCCGGCGGCGGCCAGGAGGATTCGCTGCGCTCGGGCACCGAGAACATGTCGGGCATCGCCGCGCTCGGCGCGGTGCTGGCCGCGCTGGAGGAAGGCTTCACGTTCCGCCGTGCCGACGCGCTCGCGGCCTGCCGCGATCGCCTGGCCGCCGCGCTGGCCGAGGCTTTCCCGGGCCTGGTCTTCAATGCGCCGAGCGCGCTGTGCCTGCCGACCACGCTGAACTTCTCGGTGCCGGGCCTGAGCTCCAAGCTGCTGCTGGACCTGTTCGACGCGGCCGACATGCGCGTGAGCGGCGGCTCGGCCTGCGGCGCGGCGAAGGCCCGGCCCAGCGACGTGCTCGAGGCGATGGGGCTGCCCGCCTGGCAGACCGCGTCGGCGGTGCGGCTGTCCTTCGGTCCGGCCAGCGACGATGCCTTCATCGACGAGGCCTGCGCGCGCATCCGCGCCTGCGGCGAGTCGCTGCGCCAGAGCTGCCTGGGGCCGGTGCCGCAGAACGAGGCGCAGCCACCCGAGCGCCTGACCCGCTTCGTGGTGGACGGCGCCTGCTGCTACCTGCTGGCCGATGCCGAGAGCCGGCGCTGCGTGGTCATCGATCCGCTGCCCGAACTGAACGCGCAGCTGACCCAATGGCTCGGCTGCCACGGCTACACGCTGGCGGCCGTGCTCGACACCCACAGCCATGGCGACCATGCCTCCTCGGGGCCCGAACTGCGCGCCGCCGTGCCGGCGCAGCAGCTGGCATCGGGCGCGGTGGACGCGCTCGGCTGGCCCGAAGGCGCGACGCAGATCGCGCTCGGCGCGCTGCGCCTCACGCGGCTGGCCGTGCCGGGCCACACCGCCGACTCCACCGTCTACCTGCTGCGCGACGCTAAGGGGCTGCGCCTGGCCTTCGTCGGCGACACCGTGATGCCTGGCGCGCTGGGCCGCAGCGATTTCGCGCAGAGCCGGCCGCTGGCCTTCGGCCCGTCGCTGCTGAAGCTGCAGCGCGCCCTCAAGCCCGATACGCTGCTGCTGCCGGGCCACGACTACGACGACCGCTTCGCGAGCACGCTGGTCACCGAGCGCATGGCCCAGCCGCTGCTCGACGACGTGCTCGACGGCCACCTCGACGCGGAGGGCTTCGCGAGCGCGAAGGCGGCGCTCGAGCGCGACCTCGGGCTCACCGAGTCCCGGACCATGGCCTGCGGCGCGCGGGTCGACCGCTGCGCCGGCAGCGGCACGCCCGAGCTGTCGCCCGAGGCCTCGGCCGCGCTGCTGCGCAAGCATCCGGGCCTGCTGCTGGTCGACGTGCGCGAGCCCTACGAGCAGCGGCTCGGCCAGCCCGGCGTGCTCGATGCCGCGCGACGCCAGGCGGTGCCGCTCTCGCGGCTGCTCAACGCCCTGCCCGACTGGCTGGCGCTGCCGAACGAAACACCGATCCTGTTCTTCTGCCGCAGCGGCAACCGCAGCGCGCAGGCGGCACGCGCGCTGCGCCGCCTCGGCCATGCGCAGGCCTGGAGCCTCGCGGGCGGTCTCGCGCTGTGGCCGCGCCATGCCGCGGACGAAATGCGCACCTTGCACGACGCAGCGCATTGATGCGCACGCGGTCGGGGAACCTTCGCCGCTTGCCCGAACCGCATCCACGCTCACAACGATGTCAGGGACCGTCTCGATGAACCTCCGCCGCCGCCTTCTGCTCGCCACCTGCACCTGGGGTGCCACCGCCACCATGGTCCATGCCCAGACGCGGCGCGACGATGTCGCGGGCCGCTTCAAGAAGATCGAGGGCTTCGACTTCGACAAGCTGCCGCTCCGGGACGCGATCACGCTGGTCCATGGCAACGGCAAGCGCCGCATCGCGGTGTTCTCCGATCCGCGCTGCGGCCACTGCCAGCGCGTCGACAAGGACCTGAAGGCGATCGGCAACGTCACCGTCCATGTCTTCCTCTACCCGGTGCTCGGCGAGGAATCGGTGGTCAAGGCGCGCAACATCCTCTGCAGCGCCCGACCGGCCATGAACTGGGAGCAATGGATCGAGAAGGGCATCGACCCCGGCGCGCCCGCGGGCCGCTGCGATGCCTCGGCGCTGCAGCGCAACGCGGCGCTGGGCAAGCGCTACGACGTGAGCGGCACGCCCACGCTGATCTTCGGCGACGGCACGCGCGTGCCGGGCGCGATACGGGCGGCGTGGATCGAGCAGTTGCTCGACGCCGCCGAGCGTCGCTGAGGCCCTAGTCCACCAGCGCGCCTTCGCGCACCCTGCGCCCGACGACCTGCGCGCCGCCCTGCGACAGCGTCACGCCCACCACCTGCCCACCCTCGCGCTGGAACACGATCTGCGCGCCGATCTCGCCCACCGTGAAGCGGTCGGTGCCGATCGGCTTGAGCGGGTTGTAGCCACGGCCGCTCTCGCGCACCAGCAGGCGGCCGCCGCGCACGGTGAAGTCGAGCGACTTGGATTTCGTGACGCGGTACTCGCCGCGGTACTCGGCCAGCCGGTCGGCATCGACCGGCACCTCGACCGTGGGCACCGGGTAGCGGCTCTTGCCGATCGCCAGCATCACGCGCTGCAGCGGCGCGCGCGTGTTGCTGCTCAGGAGGATCATGGCCTCGCCGGTGTCGGGCGCGAGCAGCCACAGGGTGCGGTAGCCCTCGGTGACGCCCGCGTGGTAGTAGGTGCGGCGAGCGCCCTCGGCGCCGCGCACCATCACCGCATAGCCGATCTCGGCGCCCTCGTAACTGGCCAGCGGCGTGAGCAGCCGCACCGCGGCCGGCCCGAACGGACCGCTGGCGCCGGCGAGGATGGCGCGGCTGAAGACCATCATGTCGGCCGCGGTGGAACGCAGCGCGGCGATCGGCGCATAGGCCTTCATGTCGAGCAGCGACTGGCGCCGGTCGCCCGCGAAGGCCGGCGCCATGCGCGAGGCCTTGTCGCCGAGCAGGATCACGGTGTCGTTCATGCCCAGCGGCTCGGTGATGCGCGCGCGCACCAACTCGCTCCAGGTCGTGTTGTAGCGGTCGGCCACCAGCAGGCCGACCAGCGCCATGCCGTAGTTGCTGTACGCGCCCGCGCAGGGCGGCGCGGCGCCCAGCAGCTTGATGCGCGGCAGCGCGTCGTAGAGCTCCTGGCGTTCGAAGGCGCGCATCTGCGAGGCCAGCGCCGGGCCGCCGGTCACGCCGTCGGCCATCACCGGCATGCAGCCGGTGTGGGTCACCAGCTGCCGCAGCGTGACCGAGGCCACCGCCGGCGACAGCGGCGCCTTGATCTTGCCGGCCATCAACTGGCCCAGGTTGTCGTCGAGCTTCATGTCGCCGCGCTCCACCGCCTGCGCGAGCAGCAGGCCGGTGAAGACCTTGGTGACCGAGCCGATCTCGAACATCGGCTGCTCGGCGCTCTCGGAAGACAGCGCGCGCGGCGGCGTCGGCGGCTCGGGGTTGTAGGCCGCGCCGTAGCTGGCCTTGCCGCCGCGCAG
>NZ_JBZAYE010000335.1:0-7938 GCF_058244205.1 Variovorax sp. 20P10.2.4 | reverse complement strand
GCCAGGCCGGCGGGCCGCGCTCGTCGAGGCGCTCGGCCAGCGACTGCAGCAGCGCGTTGTCGACCACGATGCCCATCAGCTCGAAGCCCGGCGGGCTGCAGAGGTCGAGCTCGTCGCAGCGCCCGACCATCACCGACTCGGTGTCGAGCCGCTGGCCCGAGAAGCGCGCCTCGCCCTCCTGCCGGCAGGTCAGCGCGAAGCCGCAGCACTCGGGATTCATCTCGCCGTGCTGGCGCAGCGCGCGATTGGTGGTCTCGCGCACCAGCCGCAGGCCCGGCAGCTGCACGTGGTCGAGAAAGCCCGCGAAGCTGCCGCCCGAGAGCATGTCGCACTCCAGGTGCCAGCCGCTCTGGCTGCTGGCATAGGCGTCGATGTCGTGCGTGGTGAAGGTCCAGCGCTCGATGGGAAGGCGGGGGGTGGAGGCGGTCTGGCAGTTCATGGCGGATATCCACGGGGACGGGGGATCCCCTGGACCGAAGCAATCTCCAGACCAGATTGTTTCGTTGACAACGATCTCAAAGCACCGGGAGAAACCCTCGGCGCCCGGGCCTGAATTCCATCGGATCCGCGCACCCCGAAGAGAATGCGTGGCGATCCACGAACGCCAGGAGACTGCATGAGCCCCCAAGCCACCGGCCGGCTTCAAGGAAACGACCTGATCATCGAGCGCAGGTTTCGCGCGCCCATCGACGACGTCTGGGCCAGCGTCACGAGGCCCGAGAAGACCGCGCTCTGGTTCGGGCCCTGGGAAGGCGAGGCCGGCCAGGGCATGACCGTGCGGCTCCAGCTGGTGCACGAAAAGGACCAGCCCTGGACCGAGCTGAGGATCGATGCCTGCGAGGCGCCGCATCGCCTCGCGGTCGCGACCGTGGACGAGTTCGGCGAGTGGCGCCTCGAGCTGACGCTGGCGCAGCAGGACGACATCACCACGCTGCGCTTCGTGCAACGCCTGGACGATCCGGCGCTCGCGGCGGAGGTGGGCCCGGGCTGGGAGTACTACCTCGACATGCTGGTCGCCGCGCGCGAGGGCCGTGCGCTGCCGTCCTTCGGCGACTACTACCCCGCGCAGAAGGCCCACTACCTCCAGGGCCTGTAACCCGCCTACTCGAGCTCGCCGCTGGGCTCGAAGCCCGTGGTGCTGTCGAACAGCTTCTGCACGATGGTCTGCAGCACGCGCCGCTCGTCGGCCGAGAGATGCGCGAACAGCCGCTGCGCGGTGTCGTGCGCGAGCGGCACCATGTCGCGGTAGAGCGCGAGGCCTTCTTCCTCGAGCGAGACGATGACCTTGCGCCGGTCCTCGGCGGAAGGGTGCATGTTGGCCAGGCCGAGGTCGACCAGCCGATGCTGCGCGCGGCTCACGCGTGCCTTGTCCATGCTGGTCTTGCGCGCGATCTCGAGCGCCGACAGCGCGCCGTACTTACCGAGCACCACCACGATGCGCCACTCGGGGATCTGCAGCGCGAAGCGGCCGGCGATCGCCTGGCCCACCGACTGGCTCACGCGATTGGCGACCACCGAGAGCTGGAACGGCAGGAAAGTCTCGAGGTCGAAGTCATCGGCGATCGAGCGCGGCGGCGAGGAGTTGCGTGAACGGGGCACGGTGCGAGCGAGGAGGTGAAGGGCGCGGACAGTATAGGAACGCGTTCATGCATCGCACCCACACAGCGACGATGGACGCACGAGGTTTGCCAGTTTTCGATAACGCGGCATGGGGTGCGATCCCTATCGTCGCGGCATGGACTATCCCGAACTCGCCCTGCACATCGCCGGCCGATGGCGCACGCAGACCGCAGGCGGCCAGCGCGCCGTCGTCGATCCCGCCACCGAAACCACCCTCGCGCAATTGCCGCTCGCCAGCCGCGACGAACTCGCGCAGGCCGCCGAGTCCGCGCGCCGCGGCTTCGCGCTCTGGCGCGCGAAGAGCGCGCTCGAGCGCTGCAACATCCTGCGCACCGCCGCGCAGACGATCCGCGACCGGGCGAAGACCATCGCCCAGGTGCTCACGCTCGAGCAGGGCAAGCCGCTGGCCGAGGCGCTGCGCGAGGTCACGCTGTCGGCCGACATCGTCGACTTCCAGGCCGAGGAGGCCAAGCGCCTGTACGGCCGGCTGGTGCCGCCGCGCGTCGAGGGCATCCTCTCGCAGGCGGTCACGCGCCAGCCGGTCGGCCCCGTGGCGGCCTTCACGCCGTGGAACTTCCCGGCCAACCTGCCGACGCGCAAGCTCGCGAGCGCGCTGGCCGCGGGCTGCAGCGTGGTCATCAAGCCGGCCGAGGAAACGCCGGGCACCTGCATGCTGCTGGTACGCGCCTTCCTCGACGCGGGCGTGCCGCCCGATGCGCTCAACATGGTGTGCGGCGATCCGGCCGAGGTGTCCTCGTTCCTCATCGACCATCCCGCGATCGCCAAGGTCTCGTTCACCGGCTCGATCGCGGTGGGCCAGCTGCTCGGCGAACAGGCGGCGCGCCACGTCAAGCGCTTCACGGGCGAGCTCGGTGGCCACGCGCCGGTGATCGTCTGCGAGGACGCCGACTTCGCGTTCGCGCTCAAGAACTCGATCGCCGCCAAGTTCCGCAACGCGGGCCAGGTCTGCGCCTCGCCGATCCGCTTCTACCTGCCGCGCGCGCGCTTCGATGAATGGGCCGAGGCCTTCGTTCAGGCCGCGCGCGCGCTGCGCATCGGTGCCGGCACCGATCCCGCGACGCAGATGGGCCCGCTCGCGCATGCACGGCGCATCGAGGACATGCAGCGCTTCGTCGACGACGCCGTCGACCGCGGCGCGCGGCTGCTGTGCGGCGGCCGGCGCATCGCGCGGCCCGGCTACTTCTTCGAGCCCACGGTGATCGCCGATGCGCCCGACGACAGCCGCGTGATGCGCCAGGAGCCCTTCGGCCCGATCGCGGTGCTGCAGCCCTACGACACGCTCGACGAAGCCATCGCCGCCGCCAACGCCCTGCCCTACGGCCTCGGCGCCTATGCCTTCACGCGCGACCTGCAGACCGCGCACCGCCTGGGCGAAGCGCTCGAGGCCGGCATGGTCGGCATCAACCATTTCGGCGTCTCGCAGCCCGAGATGCCCTTCGGCGGCTGGAAGCAGAGCGGCATCGGGCAGGAGATGGGCGCCGAGGGCCTGCTGCACTACACCGAACTCAAGACCATCACCGTGGGAGTCCCCGCATGACAACGACAGACATCGACGCACTCAAGGAAGACAACGCCCGCTACCTGTGGCACCCCATGGCCCATCCGCAGGCCATGCAGAAGAGCAAGCCCGACATCGTCGCGCGCGGCCAGGGCTGCTGGATCTGGGACGTGGACGGCCACAAGATGCTCGACGGCGTCGGCGGCCTGTGGGCCGCGAACCTGGGCCACAGCAACCGGGCGGTGCGCGACGCGATCGTGGCGCAGCTCGACGAGCTACCGTTCTACAACGTGTTCCGCGGCACCACGCATCCGCGCGCGATCGAGCTGTCGAAGCGCATCGTGCAGACGATGGAACCCGACGGCGTGGCCGCGGTGTTCTTCAGCAACGGCGGCTCCGACGCGGTGGAGGGCGCGCTCAAGCTCGCGCGCCAGTACTGGAAGCTGCAGGGCCAGGCCGATCGCTACAAGTTCATCGCGCTGCGCCAGGGCTACCACGGCGTGCACTTCGGCGGCATGAGCGTGAACGGCAACCTCAACTTCCGCCGCGCCTACGAGCCCCTGCTGCCCGGCTGCTTCCACGTTGACACGCCGTGGCTCTACCGCAATCCCTACACGCAGGACCCCGAGGAACTCGGCGAGATCTGCGCCACCCTGCTCGAGCGCGAGATTCAGTTCCAGGGGCCCGACACCGTGGCCGCCTTCATCGCCGAGCCGATCCAGGGCGCCGGCGGCGTGATCGTGCCGCCGCCCAACTACTGGCCGCGCGTGCGCGAGATCTGCGACAAGTACGGCGTGCTGCTGATCGCCGACGAGGTCGTCACCGGCTTCGGCCGCGGCGGCGCGCTGTTCGGCACGCGGCTGTGGAACGTCAAGGCCGACCTCTGGTGCCTGGCCAAGGGCATCTCCTCGGGCTACGTGCCGCTGGGCGCCACCGCCATCGGCGCCAAGGTGGCCGAGGTCTTCCTCAACGACCCCACGGGCCAGGCCGCGGTGGGTCATGGCTACACCTACAGCGCGCATCCGGTGGCCGCGGCGGCGGCGCTCGCCACGCTCGACCAGATCGAGGCGCTCGACGTGCCCGGCAACGCGGCGCGCGTGGGCGCGCATTTCCAGGCGCGCGTGCGGCCCTTCGTCGACCGCTTCAGCTTCGTCGGCGACGTGCGCGGCATGGGCCTGATGCTCGGCATCGAGATGGTGGCCGACAAGGCCACGCGCACCACGCTGCCGCGCGGCAACCCGATCGCCGCGAAGGTGGCGCAGGCGGCCTACCGGCGCGGGCTGATGGTGCGCATCTCGGGCCCGAACCTGATCCTGTCGCCGCCGCTGGTCATCACGCGCGAGGAGGTCGACTACATGGTCGATGCGCTCGAGGGCGCCTTCGCCGACGTGGAAGCCACGCTGTGAGCAAGGTGCCGACCATTCTGCTGATCGGCACCGCCGACACCAAGAGCGCCGAGCTGCTGTTCATGCGCGAGTGCATCGAGGCCGGCGGCGGCCGCGTGGCGGTGATGGACGTGGGCGTGCTCGACGGCGCGCCCTTCGTGCCCGAGATCACGAATGCCGAAGTGGCCGCGGCCGCCGGCCGCAGCGTGGCCGAGGTGGCGGCCAGCGGCGACGAGAACAGCGCCATGACCCTGATGGCGCGCGGCGCCGCCAGGCTGGCCGCGCGCTGGCACGCCGAGGGCCGCATCGACGGCCTGCTGGCGCTCGGCGGCACCATGGGCACCGACCTCGCGCTCGAGGTGGCGCAGGCGCTGCCGCTGGGCGTGCCGAAGGTGGTGGTCTCGACCATCGCCTACTCGCACCTGCTGCCGCCCGAACGCATCCCGCCCGACCTGATCATGGTGCTGTGGGCCGGTGGCCTCTACGGCCTCAACAGCCTGTGCCGCTCGGCGCTGAGCCAGGCCGCGGGCGCGGTGCTCGGCGCCTGCCGCCAGGCGCGCGCACCGGCCTTCGAACGGCCGCTGGTCGGCATGACCTCGCTGGGCTCGAGCGCGCTGACCTACATGAAGACGCTCAAGCCCGCGCTCGAGGCGCGCGGCTACGAGGTCGCGGTGTTCCACACCACCGGCATGGGCGGTCGTGCCTTCGAGGCGCTGGCCGCCGAGGGTCGCTTCTGCGCCGTGATGGACTTCAGCCTGCAGGAACTGGCGAACCAGCTCGGCGGCTCCTGCGTGACCGCCGGGCCCGACCGGCTGCTCGGCGCCGGCCGCGCCGGCACGCCGCAGATCGTGGCGCCAGGCGCCATCGACATGCTCGACTTCCCGGCCTGGCAGCCCACGCCCCAAGGCCTCGAAGGCCGGCCGGCCCACACGCACAACCGGCTGCTGGCCTCGGCGCTCAGCGCGCCCGAATTCCGGCGCGGCGTGGCGACCGAGATCGCGAGCCGCCTGGCGCGCGCGGAAGGCGCCACCTGCGTGCTGTTGCCGCTGCAGGGCATCGAGGGCTGGGACCGGCCCGGCGAGCCGCTGCACGATCCCGAAGGCCTGGCCGCCTTCACCGCCGCGCTGCGCGACAGTGTCGGCGCCACGCGCCTGATCGAGCTCGACGCACACATCAACGACGCCGCCTTCTGCGAGGCCGCGCTGCGGGTGTTCGATGCCTGGGTCGCCGACGGCACCGTGCCCGCGGGGAGGCCGGCATGAGCACAACGCAAGCCCTGGTGCTCGACTTCGGCGGCGTCATCAGCCGCACGCTGTTCGAGACCCATGCGCTGACCGAGGAAGCGCTCGCGCTGCCGCGCGGCACGCTGACCTGGCGCGGCCCCTTCGACCTCGCGAGCGATCCGCTGTGGCGCGACATGCAGGCCGACAAGCTCTCGGAGCGCGACTACTGGATGGCGCGCACGCGCGAGGTCGGTGCGCTGGTGGGCGAGCGCTGGGACGCGATGGAGACCTTCGTGCAACGCGCGCGCGGCGCCGATCCCGAAGCCGCGATCCGGCCCGAGGCGCTGGCCGCGATCGAGGCCGCGCGCCGCGCGGGCTGCCGGCTCGCGATCCTCTCGAACGAGCTCGACCTGTTCTACGGCGCCGACTTCCGCCGCCGCCTGCCCTTCATGGCGGCCTTCGACGTGGTGGTCGACGCCACCCACACCGGCATCCTCAAGCCCGATGCGCGCGCCTACCGGCAGTGCCTCGATGAACTCGGCCTGCCGCCCGAGGCCTGCGTGTTCGTCGACGACCAGCTGCGCAACATCGCCGGCGCCGAGCGCGTGGGCCTGCGCTGCGTGCACTTCGACGTGATGCAGCCCGCCGCGAGCTACGCGCAGGCTCTCGCGCTGCTCGGCATCCCCTCTTCCTCTTCGCAACGACCATGACCCCGACCTTCGAACCCACCGTGCCGCGCGAACGCGTGCAGGTCCTGATGCGCGCCGAGCAGGAGCGCTACGCACGCACCCATGCGCGATCCGGCGAACTCTTCGCGCAAGGCCAGCAGGCCTGGCTCTACGGCGCGCCCTCGCACTGGATGCGCCGCTGGATCGGCGGCTGGCCGCTCTACGTGCAGGACGCGAAGCTGCCCTACGGCGCGCGCTTCGTCGACGTCGACGGCCACGGCTATGCCGACTTCTGCCTCGGCGACACCGGCGGCATGTGCGGCCATGGCCACCCGGCCGTGGTCGAGGCACTGGCGCGGCAGGCGCGCATCGGCAGCTCGCTGATGCTGCCCACCGACGACGCGGCCTGGGTCGGCGAGGAACTCGCGCGGCGCTTCGGCCTGCCCTACTGGAACCTCACGACCTCGGCCTCGGACGCCAACCGCGCCTGCATCCGGCTCGCGCGCATGGTCACGGGCCGGCCGCGCGTGCTGGTGTTCTCGGGCTGCTACCACGGCTCGGTCGAAGAGGCGCACGTCGAGCTGCGCGACGGCGCGGTCGCGATGCGCAACGACATCCACCCCAACGGCTTCCCGCACGACCGCCTGTCGGCCGTGGTCGAGTTCAACGACCTGCCCGCGCTCGAACGCGCGCTGCGCGCCGGCGACGTGGCCTGCGTGCTGGCCGAGCCGGCCATGACCAACTACGGCATGATCGCGCCCGCGCCCGGCTTCCACGATGCGCTGCGCCGCCTCACGCGCGAGACCGGCACCCTGCTGGTCATCGACGAGACCCACACCATCTCGAGCGGCCCCGGCGGCTACACGCGCGCGCACGGCCTCGCGCCCGACATGTTCGTGATCGGCAAGGCCATCGCCGGCGGCATTCCCGCCGCGGCCTTCGGCCTCAGCGCCGAGACCGCCGAGCGCGTGTGGCAGGTGCTGCCCAAGCTGCATCCGACCCAACGGCAGTCGGCGCATGCCGGCTTCGGCGGCACGCTGGCCGGCAATGCGCTCACCGTGGCCGTGATGCGCGCGGTGCTGTCGCAGGTGCTGACGCCCGAGGCCTTCGAGCGCATGCTCGTGCTCGCCGAGCGGCTGGCCGATGGCGTGAACGCGAGCATCGCCAGGGCCGGCCTGCCCTGGCACGCGACCCAGGTCGGCGCGCGCGTCGAGACCCTGTTTAGCCCCGATGCGCCGCGCAACGCCGCCGACGTGCGGCGCACGCGCGACGGCGAGCTCGAGGCGCTGCTGCACCTCTACATGATGAACCGCGGCGTGCTGATCACGCCCTTCCACAACATGATGCTGTGCTGCCCCGGCACCACCGGGCGCGAAGTGGACGAACACGATGCGGCCTTCGCCGATTTCGCGCGGGAGTGCAGCGCATGAGCGGCAACGATCCCTTCGGGCTGCAGGGCAAGGTCGCGCTGGTCACCGGCGGCGGGCGCGGCATCGGCGCCGCAATCGCGCAGGCCTTCGCCG
>NZ_JBZAYE010000334.1:0-7943 GCF_058244205.1 Variovorax sp. 20P10.2.4 | reverse complement strand
GGCGAGGTGGCGGCGCTCAAGGCCAACGTGGCGCGGCTCGAGGCCGAGGTGGCGCAGCTCAAGGCGCTGCTCGGTCGGGTGTGCTCGGAGCTCGGGATCTCCGAGGAGGGCTGACGCCACGGCGCGCGGCGCGGGCGATCGGCTATCGTGAGCTCCCGCATTTCGGACGAAGCCGCATGACGTCGATCTGTCCCCACTGCCGGCAGCCCGGCATCGCGAACCTGGCCAAGCGCTGGTCCAGCCGAGGCGCGCCCGCGACCTGCCCGCACTGCGGTGGCTTCTCGCACGTGCTGGCGAGCACCAGCAGCGGGATCACGATGGGCGGCGTCCTGATCGTGGTGCTGTTCGCGATCGCGGCGGGCGCATCGGGGCAGTGGGTGCTGATCGGGCCCGGCATCGCGCTGGCGGTCGCCCACAACCTGTGGGCCTGGCGGCGCGCGAAGCTCTATCCGATCGCGCGCGACAGCGTCACCCATGCCAGGGCCGCGAACGGGCTCATCGCCGGCCTGCTGGTGCTGCTCGGCCTGAGCTAGTCAGGCCGCGGTCGATTCCGGCTGCCTCGCCTCCTCCCAACCGAAGAAGCGCAGCACCTCCTCGCGCTGCCGCATCGCATCGGCATGCCCGAGCGCCATCAGCTCGCGCGTGTAGCCCGATTCGAACAGCAGGTAGCTCGCGAGCGCGCCGCCCTTGACGTCGGCCGCGACCTGCGAGCCGCCGAGCAGGTGGCGCACGGCGCCGGGCAGGGCGTCGACGTGGCGCGCGGCGATCACGTCGAGGCGTTCCGAGGGCGAGATCACCAGCAGGTCGATCGGGCGCAGCGCGCTCGCGGCGCGCGCCTCCTCGGGGATCAGGCCCAGCGTGTGGTTGATGCGGCGCAGGCGCTCGATGTCGACCGCCAGCGCGTCGAGGAAGATGCTCGACAGCGCATGGCCCGCGATCTGCGCCATGGTCGGGTAGCCGCTGTGGGTGTTGGGCGCGGGCGCCTCGCGCGGCTCGTGCATGCGGCCCGCGCCGATCACCACGATGCGCTGCGCGCCCAGGTGGATGGCCGCGGCGATCGGGGCCGACTGGCGCATCGAGCCGTCGCCGAAGTACTCGGTGTGGCCCTCCATCGGCAGCGCCGTGGCCGGGAACACGAAGGGGATCGCGGCCGAGGCCAGCAGGTGGGCGTGCGAGATGCGGCAGCCCACCGACAGCCGCTGCGAGCGCACCCAGGGCTCCATCGGCGTGCCCGATTCGAAGAAGGTCACGTGCTCGCCCGAGCTGTAGCTCGAGGCCGTGACCGCCAGCGCCTGCAGGTGGCCCTGCTGCATCAGCTTCGGCAGGCGGTCCAGCGGCACCATGCGCTCGAGCATCTCCGACAGCGGCGTGTTGTCGAGCAGCGAGCGCGGCTTCACACGCATCCAGTTGGCCGCGAAGCGCCCCAGGCCCAGCAGCATGCGCCAGCGCGCGCCGCTGCCGATGACCGAGAGCGAGTCGGCCCGATAGACCTGGCCGGCGCGAAACTCGCCCCAGAACTGCGCGATGTGGGCCACCACGGCGTCGAAGTCGTCGGCGCCGCAGGCCAACACGGCGGCGTTGATGGCGCCGGCCGAGGTGCCGGTGATGACCGGGAAGGGGTTGCCGCCACCGGCGGCGCCGGCCGCGCGCCGGATCTCGGCGATGGCCTGCAGCACCCCCACCTGGTAGGCGGCGCGGGCGCCGCCGCCGGTGAGCAGCAGGCCGGTCGTCGCGGGGCTTGTCTCTGGCATTTTTCGGTTATTCGAAGCGTTGGGAGTCGGCCCCGACGGGGCGCACTAGACTACCCGCCTTCCAGGAGTTAGATCAATGGCCATCACCCCCGAGGCGATCTCGAACGCCCTCCAGAGCGTCGCAGACCCCAACACCGGCAAGGACTTCGTGTCCACCCGCGCGCTCAAGAACCTGCAGATCTCGGAGGGCGACGTGTCCTTCGACATCGAGCTCGGCTATCCCGCGAAGAGCCAGCATGCGGCGCTGCGCAAGGCGCTGGTGGCCGCGGCCAAGACGGTGCCGGGCGTGGACAACGTGTCGGTCAACATCACGACCAAGGTCATCAGCCATGCGGTGCAGCGCGGCGTGCAGCTGATGCCCAACGTGAAGAACATCGTGGCCGTGGCCTCGGGCAAGGGCGGCGTGGGCAAGAGCACCACCGCGGCCAACCTGGCGCTGGCGCTGGCGGCCGAGGGCGCGCGCGTGGGCCTGCTCGACGCCGACATCTACGGCCCGAGCCAGCCGATGATGATGGGCATCGAGGGCCGCCCCGAGAGCACCGACAACAAGACCATGGAGCCGCTGGAGAACCACGGCGTGCAGGTGATGTCGATCGGCTTCCTGGTCGACGCCGACCAGGCCATGATCTGGCGCGGCCCGATGGCCACGCAGGCGCTCGAGCAGCTGCTGCGCCAGACCAACTGGAAGGACCTCGACTACCTGATCGTCGACATGCCCCCGGGCACCGGCGACATCCAGCTCACGCTGAGCCAGCGCGTGCCGATGACCGGCGCGGTGATCGTGACCACGCCGCAGGACATCGCGCTGCTCGACGCCAAGAAGGGCATCAAGATGTTCGAGAAGGTCGGCGTGCCGATCCTCGGCCTGGTCGAGAACATGGCGGTGCACGTGTGCTCGAACTGCGGCCATGTCGAACACATCTTCGGCGCCGATGGCGGCAAGAAGCTGGCCGAGCAGAACGGCATGGCCTATCTGGGCGCGCTGCCCTTGTCGATCGACATCCGGCTGCAGGCCGACAGCGGCAAGCCCACGGTGGTGGCCGATCCCGAGGGCGAGATCGCGGGGCTCTACCGTGCCGTGGCGCTGCAGGTGGCGGTGGGCATTGCCGAGAAGGCCAAGGATTTCTCGGCGAAGTTTCCGACGATCACGGTCAGCAAGAGTACCTAGGATGGGATTCGGGGGGGCGATCAGTTGCGGGTGGGGGTGGGCTCACGCCGATGGGGTACTCCCCTCCGCGAATGTCCCCCGGCCTGCGGCCTCCTCCTTTATTTCGCTGCGGGGAGTACCCCATCGACGTGAGCCTGAGGCAGGGCGGTTGAACCGGCCCGCACAACGACTGCGCCCACGTGCACAGGGCAGTGGGTGCTTCCCGCAGCGAAATAAAGGAGGAGCCGAAGGCGGGGGACATTCGCGGAGGGAAGTACCCGCTGTCCTGTGCACGCGCCCCGAACCTTCGCACCCCGAAACTAGCGCCCGACCCCAGCGAGAGACAGCGAGATGAACCTCCTCGCCTCCATGCGCTACCTCGTAGCCCTCAGCGAACACAAGCATTTCGGCCGAGCCGCCGCCGCTTGCCACATCACCCAGCCCGCGCTGTCCAACGCCCTGCGCGCGCTCGAATCCGAATTCGGCGTCGTCATCGTCAAGCGCGCCCGCGTCTATGTCGGCCTCACGCACGAGGGCGAACGCGTGCTCGCCACAGCGCAACGCATGCTGCGCGACAACGAAGTGCTGCTGCAGGAATTGCGCAGCGAGGCCGGAGAACCGCGCGGCAGCCTGCGCATGGCGGCCGTGCCCACGGCGATACCCATGCTCTCGCGCTTCGCGGCCATGCTGCACCAGCGCCATCCGGGCATCGTGCCCGGCGTCATCTCCATGAGTTCGCAGGAACTCGAGACCGGCCTAGAGAGCCTCTCGGTCGATCTCGCGCTCGGCTACACCGAACGCATGCACATGCCCGGCATCAAGCTCACTGCCTGGCCGCAGAGCATCGAACATTATTTCCTGCTGCGCCGCGCCGCCGTGCCCTCCGACGACCAGTTGCGCATCGGCAAGCCCCTGGCCTGGGCCGAGGCCGCGAAGCTGCCGCTGTGCCTGCTCACGCCCGACATGCACAACCGCGCCATCGTCGACCAGGCGCTGCGCGAGGCCGTCGGCACCGTCGTGGCGCCGGCCATCGAGACCAACTCCGTGCTTGCGCTCGTGCTGGCCGTCATCGCCGGCACGGTCAGCAGCGTGCTGCCCGGCGCCATGGTCGCGGCCGTGCGCAGCTACCGCGAACTCGAGGCCCTGCCGCTGGTGGCACCCGAGATCCTCACCCCGATCGGCTTCATGACCCAGGACGGCGTGCGTGCCTCGCGCGCCCTCGAGGCCGCGCTGGCCTTCCTGCAGACGCCCGAGTGGCTCGCCCAGGCCGCGCTGCACAGCGGTACGCTGGGCGAATAGCGGGCGTGGCGCGGATGGCGGGCGCCATTTAGTTCTTGAATCGGCCCATGCGCCGATCGAATTTGACGGCGCATGGCCGCGCCGCCCACACTCCGCCGCCGGAAATTTTCAACAGTCCGTTTTTCCAGATCCGGCAATTTAGGAGTGATATGGCAGGTTCAACTGCAGGCGTTCTCGAGGGAGATCGCATCCAAGGCTCGGGCGCCGCGCCCGGCTTCCTCGACAAGGAACGCATCATCGCCGGCCCCGGCTACAACCGCTGGCTGGTCCCGCCTGCAGCATTGGCCATCCATCTGTGCATCGGCATGGCCTATGGCTTCTCGGTGTTCTGGCTGCCGCTGTCGAAGGCGCTTGCCACCGCCGGCACCGGCGCCCAGGCCTGCGCGCGCGAGATGAGCTTCTTCGCCGAGCTGTTCGCCACGAACTGCGACTGGCGCGTGGCCACGCTGGGCTGGATGTACACCCTGTTCTTCGTCTTCCTCGGCTGCTCGGCGGCCCTGTGGGGCGGCTGGCTCGAACGCGCGGGTCCGCGCAAGGCCGGTGTGGTGTCGGCCCTGTGCTGGTGCGGCGGCATGCTGCTGTCGGCGCTGGGCATCCACCTGCACCAGTTCTGGCTCATGATCCTCGGCTCGGGCGTCATCGGCGGCATCGGGCTGGGCCTGGGCTATATCTCGCCGGTCAGCACGCTCATCAAGTGGTTCCCCGACCGCCGCGGCATGGCCACCGGCATGGCCATCATGGGCTTCGGCGGCGGCGCGATGATCGGTTCGCCGCTCGCGGTCGACCTCATGAAGCGCTTCTCGGACGCCCACGACGTCGGCGTGATGCAGACCTTCGTCGTGATGGCGATCGGCTACTTCGTCTTCATGATGGCCGGCGCGCTCGGCTACCGCGTGCCGCCCACGGGCTGGAAGCCGGCCGGCTGGACGCCGCCGCCCGCGCAGACCAGCAACGCCATGATCACGCAGCGCCACGTGCACGTGAAGAAGGTCTGGGGCATTCCGCAGTTCTGGCTCGTGTGGCTGGTGCTGTGCATGAACGTGAGCGCCGGCATCGGCGTGATCGGCATCTCCTCGCCGATGCTGCAGGAAGTGTTCGGCGGCGCGCTGATCGACCTGCCGGCCAAGTTCGGCGAACTCGACAAGACCCAGCTCGCGGCCATCGCGGTCGTGGCCGGCGGCTTCACCGCGCTGCTGTCGCTGTTCAACATCGGCGGGCGCTTCGTCTGGGCCAGCCTGTCCGACAAGCTCGGCCGCAAGCTCACCTACACCGTGTTCTTCGTGCTCGGCGCGGTGCTCTACGCGAGCATCCCCTCGTCGGCCGGCGCGGGCAGCAAGCTGCTGTTCGTGGGTGCCTGCTGCGTCATCGTCTCGATGTACGGCGGCGGCTTCGCCACGGTGCCGGCCTACCTGGCCGACCTGTTCGGCACCCAGTTCGTGGGCGCCATCCATGGCCGCCTGCTGACGGCCTGGGCCACGGCCGGCATCCTCGGCCCGGTGGTCGTGAACTACATGCGCGAGTACCAGCTCGGCCTGGGCCTGCCGCGCGAGCAGGTCTACAACCAGACCATGTACATCCTCGTGGGCATGCTGGTGATCGGCTTCATCGCCAACCTGCTGGTGCGCCCGGTGGCCGACAAGCACTTCATGAGCGATGCCGAACTCGCCATCGAGAAGAAGCTCGCGCACGAGAAGGCCGCGGCCTCCGAAGTGGGCGAGGGCTCGGGCCGTGCCGACACGGTGAGCCCGGCGGTCGTGGTGCTGGCCTGGGCGGCGGTGGGCATTCCGCTGGCCTGGGGCGTCTACAAGACGCTGATCAGCGCGGCCAAGTTCTTCCACTGAACCCCCGCCGGGGCCCGCGGCCCCGGCTTCGTCGTCAGCGCCCCGAAGGCTGCGCCGCGAACACTTCGATCGCGGCCAGCCGCGCCACCGAGCGGCCCGGCTTCTGGTCGCCGGCCACCACCAGGCGCGCCGCGCCGTTGCGGCCCAGCGGCATGCCGTTGCGCGCATAGGCCAGCAGCGCCGTTTTGTTGCCGAACTCCGGCGACATCTCCCCCAGCGACACCACCGCGCGGTAGCCGTCGCTGCCGATGGCCACCACGTACATCGACAGCAGTGGGTTGCGCACGCGCGCATCGGCCTGCAGCCCGACCGCGGGATCGTTGAGCAGCGACCACAGGTTCACGCCGGTGTAGGTGTCGGCACCCACCGTGAGCGTGGTCGCGGGCATGGCGCGCAGCTCGGCGAGGTCGAAGCGCGCGCGCTTGAGTACCGCCCCCGAGACCGTGAAGGCCGGCGAGGCCTCGTCGCTGGTTGAGGGGCCATGGCCCGCGGCCGCGGCCGGTGCGGTGGGCGGCGTGCCGGCGCAGCCCGCGAGCAGGGCGACGATCGCGGCGATGCCGAGCAGCTGGCGCACGGTGCTGCCGGGGGCTTCGAGGGACAGGGGGCGCATGGTTCGATTCCTCATCCGATGGCCAGCCGGCGTGGGCCGGCCCTGGCGCTGTGTTCATTCTGACATGACGACTTCGACGGGCGAGTCGGCGCCATCGGGTAATCCGGCGGCCGGCCCGGCCGCCGCATCGTTTACCCTTCTCGCCCACGTCCGCGCTTTTTCCGTCCGCCATGAAATCCAAAGTCCAGTTCCGCCTGCGCGTCTACCGCGACGACGTCATCGCCATCGGCCCCGGCAAGATCGCCGTGCTCGAGGCCGTGGCCGAGACCGGCTCGATCTCGGGCGCGGCCCGGCTCCTGGGCATGTCGTACCGGCGCGCCTGGATGCTGATCGACGAGATGAACCATGCGCTGAGCTCGCCCGCGGTGAACACCGCCGCCGGCGGTTCGCATGGCGGCGGCACGGCGCTCACGCCCGTGGGCGAGGAGATCGTCAAGCACTACCGCGCGATCGAGAACGCCGCGCGGCTGGCCACGGCCGCCGACATCCGCGCGCTCACGCGGCTGCTCGCGCCATGAGCGCCGCAGCGCGCGACGAGATCGTGCTGCGTCCCGTGGGCGTGGTGCGCAGCCGCTTCACCGAGGCCACCGGCATGCCGATCCAGACCGCGGGCGCGCCCGAGGAGATGGGCCGTGTCGAGGTCCATGCCGAATTCGCGCCGGGGCTGCGCGACATCGAGGGCTTCGACTACCTGATCCTGATCACGCGGCTGCATGCCTGCGAGAACGAGAAGCTCGAGGTCGTGCCCTTCCTCGACGATGCCTCGCACGGCGTCTTCGCCACCCGCGCGCCCGCGCGGCCCAACCGGCTCGGGCTGTCGATCGTGCGGCTCACGGCGGTGGAGGGCCGCATCCTGCACTTCAGCGGCAACGACATGATGGACGGCACCCCGGTGCTCGACATCAAGCCCTACGTGCCGCGCTTCGACGTGCGCGAGACCGAGCGCGTGGGCTGGTTCGGCGCGCGGCTCGAGCGCTTGCCCGAGACCCGCTCCGACGACCGGATGCGCTAGTCCGTTTCCGGCGGCGGCGGTAGCGCGCCGGGCGACGCCACCCAGGGCGCCTCGCCCTGCCAGCACGACCACACGTTCTGCGACAGCGTCTCGCGCGGCTGCGGCGGCGCTTCCGCGATCGTGCCCACGCTGATGAAGCCGACCAGTTCCTCGCCGGGCTGCACGCCGAGCTGGCGCGCCAGCGTCTCGTCGAAGCAGCGCTCGCCGCTCAGCACGATCGCGCCGTAGCCGAGCTGGTGCGCCGCGCTCAGGATGTTGCCGAGCGCCGCGCCGGCGCTGAGCC
>NZ_JBZAYE010000333.1:0-7975 GCF_058244205.1 Variovorax sp. 20P10.2.4 | reverse complement strand
CACCGCCATGGAAGCTGCCACCGCGCGGAGCGCCGGCACCCGGGCCGGGACCGCGTGCACCGCGGTCGTTGAAGCCGCTGGCATTGGCGTAGCCGTTGCCACCGCCATTGCCGCCGCGGTAGCCACCGCCGCCGTTGCCCTGGCGACGATCGCCGCCACGGCCGCGGCCGCCGAAGTCGCCCTGCGGGCGCGATTGCGGCATGCGCTGCTGCGGTTCCATGCCGGGGATCACCTCGGCCTTGAACTGCTGGCGGCTGTACTGCTCGATGTCCATGATCCGGCGGCGGTCGCGGAACTCGGCGAAGGTGATCGCCAGGCCGTCGCGGCCGGCACGGCCGGTGCGGCCGATGCGGTGGGTGTAGTCCTCGGCCTTCATCGGCAGGCCGAAGTTGAAGACGTGGGTGATGGTCGGCACGTCGATGCCGCGCGCGGCCACGTCGGTCGCCACCAGGATCTGCACCTGGCCCTGGCGCAGCGCCATCAGGCGGCGGTTGCGCAGGCCCTGGCTCAGCGCGCCGTGCAGCGCCACGGCACTGAAGCCGTCCTGCTGCAGGTCGTTGGCGAGGCCGTCGCACTCGACCTGGGTGCTGGCGAACACGATCGCCTGGTTGATGCTGGTGTCGCGCAGCCAGTGGTCGAGCAGCTTGCGCTTGTGGGCGGCGTTGTCGGCCCAGAACAGCGACTGCTTGATGTTGGCGTGCTTTTCCTGCGGGCTGTCGATCGTCACGCGCTGCGGCTCGCGCATCACGCGCTGGGCCAGCTGCTGGATGCGCGGCGCGAAGGTGGCGCTGAACATCATGGTCTGCTGGCGCTCGATGGTGAGCTGGTTGACTTCGGCCAGGTCGTCGGCGAAGCCCAGGTCGAGCATGCGGTCGGCCTCGTCGACCACCAGGAACTTGACCTTGTCGAGCTTGATCTGCATCGAGCGCTGCAGGTCGAGCAGACGGCCCGGCGTGGCGACCACGAGGTCGGCGTTCTGCAGGCGAGCGATCTGCAGCTGGTAGGGCATGCCACCGACCACGTTGGCGATGCGCAGGCCACGGCAGTGGCGCACCAGTTCGATGGCGTCGTGCGCGACCTGCTGCGCGAGTTCGCGCGTCGGGCACAGCACCAGGGCGCCGGGGGTGGCGGCCTTGAAGTTGCGGTTGCTGGTCGGGTTGACGCGCTTGGGCCGCTTGGGCGGCGCTTCGCCGCGTTCGGCGGCTTCGGCCGCGAGGCGGTCGAATTCGGCGCGCTCGGCGGCGGCTGCTTCGGCCTGGCGGCGGATCAGCGTGTGCAGCACGGGCAGCAGGAAGGCCGCGGTCTTGCCGCTGCCGGTCTGGCTCGAGACCATCAGGTCGACGAAACGGGCCGATTCGTCGCCGCGGGCCAGCGGGATCACCTTTTCCTGCACGGTCGTGGGCTGGTGGAAGCCCAGGTCCACGACGGCAGCGATCAGTTCGGGTGCGAGGCCCAGCGGAATGAATCCGTTGGGGCCGCGCGGTGCCTCGGGTGCGTCGGACGTCTGCGCGTCCTGATCGGCAACTTCGAGGACTTCGTTGGCCTCGGTGCTGGCGGCGTCGAGCGCCTCGAGCACGGGCACTTCGGAGGTGACAGCGGAAAATTCGTTGTTGTGAATCGATTGCACAGGCGCGAGCTCGCGCTGCGCTTCAAAAGCGTCGGTCATGAATGTCAAATTTCAAACGCGAGCGCAGCCGTGGGCGGCGCCCCGTTGGTGGTTAAAAACATCAACCATCCAACGACATTCAGCTTCCGGTTCTGAAACCCGAGGCTGCGGCCCTTTTTGATCGATCCATGCGATCGGGCGCGGTGTGCAAGATAGGGAGATGCGGGATATGCCGGCGGGGAACCGATTCTGCTCATGCACGCGCCATCCTTTTTGAAGAATGGCCGGGCACCCCGGTCAGCGAAGCCCACGATTATGACATGCATCGGGGTTTTTACCTAATCCCCGCACGCAATGGGATTTTTGGCCGTTGTTCCGGCCCACCAGGCCTCAGTCGGTCAGGCGCAGGAAGGTCTCGCGGTAGTGCGCCAGTTCCTCGATCGACTCGTGCACGTCGGCCAGCGCCGTGTGGGCCTGCTGCTTCTTGAAGGCGTTGTAGGCCGCGGGCTTCCAGCGCTTGGCAAGCTCCTTGAGCGTGCTGACGTCGAGGTTGCGGTAGTGGAAGTAGGCCTCGAGCTTGGGCATGTACTTGACCAGGAAGCGCCGGTCCTGGCCGATGGTGTTGCCGCACATCGGCGAGCCGCTCCTGGGCACGTAGCGCGCGATGAATTCGATCAGCTGCTGCTCGGCCGTGGCTTCGTCGACGGTGGAGGCCTTGACCTTGTCGATCAGGCCGCTGCGGCCGTGCGTGCCCTTGTTCCAGGCATCCATGCCGTCGAGCACGGCGTCGCTCTGGTGGATGACCAGCACCGGGCCGTCGATGCGCGGCGTGAGGTCGGGGCCGGTGATGACCACGGCGATCTCGAGCAGGCGTTCCTTCTCGGGGTCGAGCCCGCTCATCTCGCAATCGAGCCAGACCAGGTTCTGGTCGCTTTTCTTCAGGGTGGGGACCGCTGCGGCGGCCGTGGAGGCGGAGGATTCGGGCATCGCGGGATTGTCGCCGATGGCCCTGGGGCCTTGGATGCGAGGACTAAACTCCGCCCCCTATGTCCTATTCGCTTCTCTTCACCATCGCCTTTGCCGCCGCGCTGGTGGCCGGCCTGCTCGTGAAGTTCTGGCTGGCCTCGCGGCAGGTCCGGCACGTGGCGCGGCATCGCGGCGAGGTGCCCGAGGCCTTCGCGCAGACGATCAGCCTCTCGGCGCACCAGAAGGCGGCCGACTACACGGTGGCGAAGGCCCGCTTCGGACTGATCGAGATGGCCTGGAGCACGGCGCTGCTGCTGGGCTGGACCTTGCTCGGCGGCCTCGACCTGCTCAACAAGGTGCTGCTGGCCTGGCTCGGCGGCGGCATGGTGCAGCAACTGGTGCTGCTGGCGGCCTTCGCGGCCATCGGCGGCCTGCTCGAACTCCCGTTCACGCTGTGGCAGACCTTCAGGCTCGAGGAACGCTTCGGCTTCAACAAGATGACCTGGGGCCTCTGGCTGCGCGACACGGTCGTCTCGACGCTGGTCGGCGCGGCCATCGGGCTGCCGATCGCGGCACTGATCCTGTGGATCATGGGCGCGACGGGCACGCTGTGGTGGCTCTGGGCCTGGGCCGCGTGGATGGGCTTCAACCTGCTGCTGATGCTGGTCTATCCGATGTTCATCGCACCGATCTTCAACAAGTTCCAGCCACTGGACGACCCGACGCTCAAGGCCCGCGTCACCGCGCTCATGAGCCGCTGCGGCTTCCGCGCCAAGGGCCTGTTCGTGATGGACGGCAGCCGCCGCAGCGCGCATGCCAACGCCTACTTCACCGGCTTCGGCGCCAGCAAGCGCGTGGTGTTCTACGACACCCTGCTGCGCCAGCTCAATGCCGGCGAGGTCGAGGCGGTGCTCGCGCACGAGCTCGGCCACTTCAAGCACCGCCACATCGTCAAGCGGCTGGTCGCGATGTTCGCGCTGAGCCTCGCGGGCTTCGCGTTGCTGGGCTGGGTTTCGACCCAGGCCTGGTTCTACACGGGCCTGGGCGTGCAACCCAACATGTCGATGACGGCGCCCAACAGCGCGCTGGCGCTGCTGCTGTTCATGCTCGCGGTGCCGGTGTTCGGCTTCTTCGTCGCGCCGCTGTCGGCGCGGCTGTCGCGCAGGCACGAGTTCGAGGCCGACGCCTACGCCATCGCCCAGACCAGCGGCGCCGACCTTTCGGCCGCGCTGCTCAAGCTCTACCAGGACAACGCCTCGACCCTCACCCCCGACCCGGTGTTCGTCAAGTTTTACTACTCTCACCCGCCCGCCTCCGAGCGCCTCGCGCGCATGCTGGCGACCGCCTGAGCGCCATCTCTTTTCCGTCTCCCCGCACCACTTTTCGAAAGCCGCGCCATGAGCACCGCCAGCATGTTGAAGATCAAGGACTGGAAGTCCATCCCCCGCAAGGCACTGAGCGCGACCGAGATCGTCTCGGCGCTCGCGCGGCTCGAAGGCTGGAAGCTCAGCGGCGACGGCGCGAACGTCGCGATCGAGAAGACTTACAGCTTCACGAACTACTTCGAGACCATCGCCTTCGTGAACGCCCTGGCCATGGTGGCCCATACGCAGGACCACCACCCCGACCTGTCGGTGCACTACAACCGCTGCGTGGTGCGCTTCAACACGCACGACGTCGGTGGCATCTCGGTCACCGACTTCGATTGCGCACGCCAGGCCGATGCGCTACTGGCGGCCGCCGCGCCCACGGCATGACCGGAGCGATCGCCTTTGGCTAAGCCGGGCCGCGAGCGCCAGCAGGGCCGAGCCTCGGCCGATGCGCTGCACGACGGCCTCGTGGTGGCCAGCCACGGCCGCCACTGCCTGGTCGAGACGCCCGAAGGCGAACGACGCATCTGCCATCCGCGCGGCAAGAAGAGCCAGGCCGTGGTCGGCGACCGCGTGCGCTGGCAGGCCAGCGAGGACGAAGGCACGATCGAGCAGGTGGTGCCGCGGCGCAACCTGTTCTACCGCCAGGACGACATCCGCACCAAGTCCTTCGCGGCCAACCTCGATCACGTGCTGATCCTGATCGCGGCCGAGCCCGAGTTCTCCGAACACCAGCTCGCGCGCGCCCTGATCGCGGCCGAGGCCGAGCGCATCACGCCGATCATCGCGCTCAACAAGAGCGACCTGGTCGAGCCCTTCGAGCGCGCCTGGCGCAAGCTCGCGCCCTACCGGCGCATGCACCACGGCGTGCTGCCGCTGTCGCTCAAGGCCTCGGGCGAGGTCGACCACGCCTCGCTGACGCAGCGCCTCGCGGGCAAGACCACGCTGGTGCTCGGCCCCTCGGGCGCGGGCAAGAGCACGCTGATCAACCTGCTGGTGCCGGGCGCCACCGCGCTCACCGGCGAGATCTCGCAGGCGCTCAATTCGGGCAAGCACACCACCACCAGCACCACCTGGTATTGGGTCGACGCGGCGCGCAGCACCGCGCTGATCGACTCGCCGGGCTTCCAGGAATTCGGCCTGAACCACATCGCGCCGATGCAGCTCGCGGGCCTGATGCCCGACATCGCCGAGCATGCGGGCGACTGCAAGTTCTACAACTGCACCCACCTGCACGAGCCGGGCTGCGGCGTGATCGCGCACGTGGAGTCGGCGGCCAACGACGGGCCGATCAGCGCCTCGCGCTACAAGATCTACGGCGATCTGTTCGCGGAGCTCAGCGAGACGCGCTACTGAGCCTGCAGGATCTCGCGCAGCCGTTCCACCAGCACGCTGCATTGCGCGCGCGTGCCGATGCTGATGCGCAGGTACTGCGCGATGCGCGGCTGGCGGAAGTGCCGCACCAGCACCGAGCGCTCGCGCAATGCGGCGGCCAGTTCGGCGGCGTCGCGCGACGGATGCCGCGCGAACACGAAATTGGTCTGCGAAGGCAGCACCTCGAAACCCAGGTCCTCGAGCTGCAGCACCAGCCCCTCGCGGGTGTCGACCACGTCGTCGCGCGTCTTGCGGAACCAGTCCTCGTCCTCGAGCGCCGCCACGGCGCCGGCGCTCGCGAGCCGGTCGAGCGGGTAGGAATTGAAACTGTCCTTCACGCGCACCAGCGCATCGATCAGGTGTGCCTGGCCGCAGGCAAAGCCCACGCGCAGGCCGGCCAGCGAACGCGACTTCGAGAGCGTCTGCACCACCAGCAGGTTGGCATGGTGCGGGATCAGCGAGAGCGCGCTCTCGGCGCCGAAATCGACATAGGCCTCGTCCACCAGCACCACGCGCTCGGGACAGGCGCGCAGCAGTTCCTCGATGCGCGCCAGCGGCAGGCCGATGCCGGTGGGGGCATTCGGGTTGGCAACGACGACGCCCGCGCAGCCTTCGCGCGCACGATCGGCCATGGCATCGACGTCGATGCGCAGGCCCTCGTCGACCGGCAACTGCTCGCAGGCGATGCCGTAGAGCTGCGCATAGACGCGGTAGAAGCTGTAGCTGATGTCGGGCATCAGCAGCGGCTCGCGCTGCTGGAAGAAGGCGAAGAAGGCGTGGGCCAGCACCTCGTCGGAACCGTTGCCCGCGAAGACCTGCTCGACCGCGAGCCCGTGGCGGCGCGCGACGGCTTCGCGCAAGGTCATCGATGTTGGGTCGGGGTAGAGCTCGAGGCCGTTCTCGGCCGCCTCGCGGATCGCCTGGATGGCGCGCGGCGACGGCGGGTACGGGTTCTCGTTGGTGTTGAGCTTCACCAGGTCCCGGATGCGCGGCTGCTCGCCGGGCACGTAGGGTTCGAGGCCCGCGATGCGCGGGCTCCAGAACGAAGGCGCGCGCCTGGCCGCCGGATCGATCGAGTCGGCCATGGGCTCAGCCCAGCAGGCGCGCGAGCGTCAGCAGCGCGAGCAGCACCATCCACATCACGACCGAGCGCCAGACCAGGCCCACCACGCTGCGCAGGTGGCCGGGCTCGGGCTCGCGGCCCGGCGTGCTGCCGCTGTCGGTGCGCCGGGTGTCGGCGAAGGATTCGCCGGCCTGCGCGCGCGGCAGCGGATCGACGCTGGGAATCGGCCGCAGCCGGCCGCCGCCCAGGCGCACGTTGACCGCGCCCGAGGTGGCCGCGAGGATCACGCCGTCGTTCTCGCTCGGAAAGCGGCGCGCGTCGTTGCGCCAGCAGTCGATGGCTTCCTCGAAGCTGCCCACCACCGCGAAGCCCAGCGCCGTGATGCGCGCGGGCAGCCAGTCGATCGCATGCCAGGCGCCGTCGGCGGCCTGCTGCACCGATTCGCTCGAGGGCTGCACAGCGGCGCCGTTCTTGTGCAGCCAGTAGCGCGCGACGAATTCGCTCATGCGGTAGAAGACCGCGCCGGCCGGCCCCAGGCCGACCGCGGCGAGCACCGAGAACCAGGCCAGCACGCCGAACACGTGGCGATGCGCGGCGATCACCGAATGCTCGATCACGTGGCGCACGATCTCGCTGCGCGGCAGCTCGGCGGCGTCCACGCCCTGCCAGTGCGCGAGCAGCGAGCGCGCCAGCGGCTCGTCGCCTTCGTCGAGGGCGTCGCGGATGTCGGTGAAGTGATGGCTGAACTGGCGAAAGCCCAGGGTGACATAGAGCACCGCGATGCTCCAGAGCACCGCGAACGGCAGCCCCAGCGTGAGCACCAGCAGCCAGTGGATGCCGAGCGCGAGCAGCGTCGGCACGAAGACCGCGAGACCCCAGGCGATCCATCCATGGTGCGGCTTGCCCGCGTCGAAGTTGCGGCTGGTCCAGCGCGTCCATGCGAGCACGCCGCCATACACGGGGTTGTGCGGGGCCAGCGGCCGCACCTGCTCGATCAGCAACGCACACAGGATGGCGAAGAAGCTCATCCAGAGATGATAGCGAGACAGCCCCGTCGTTCGGGGCTTGCGGGCCTATGAGACCGGCAGAAGTCGACGTTTCTTCAGGCGGCTCAGGCGCTCAGGAAGCGGTAGAGATTGCGCAGCATGCCGGCCGTGGCGCCCCAGACGAAGCGCTCCTCGCTGCCGTCCTGGTAGGGCATCGAGTACCAGTGCCGCTGCGTGCCGTCGCCTGCGGGCACGGCATGGCGGCGATGGTTGGCCGGGTCCATGAGCCAGCCCAGCGGGACCTCGAAGGCCTGCGCGACCTCGTAGGGGTTGATCGTGAGCTCGAAGCCGGGCTCGACCAGCGACACCACCGGCGTGACGATGAACGAGGTCACCGTGGTGTAGGTCGGCAGGCTGCCGAGCACCTCGATGTAGCTGGCCGACAGGCCGACCTCTTCCCAGGCCTCGCGCAGCGCGGCGGCCGCGATGTTGGCGTCCTCTGGATCGACGCGGCCGCCCGGGAACGCGACCTGGCCCGAATGGGTCGACAGGTTCGCGGTGCGCTCGGTGAGCAACACGGTCGGGCCCTGCGGGCGTTGCACGATCGGCA
>NZ_JBZAYE010000332.1:0-8003 GCF_058244205.1 Variovorax sp. 20P10.2.4 | reverse complement strand
GCCAGGCGCAGGCGAACCAGCAACTGCTGGCCGCGAGCGCCGAGGCCGATGCCCTGGCCGCGCGCATCGATCTCACCGAGACCGAATTGCAGGCCGCGCGGCCCGACATCGTGCTGCAGGACATCGAGCGGCTGCGGCGCAGCATCGAGCAACTGATGCGCGGCCACCAGCAACGGCGCGAACAGCTGCTGGTGCTCGAGAGCGGCCTGCAGCAGGCTGGCGCCCAGGGCCTCGAGGAACAGCGCGAGGCGCTGGCCGGCCAGCTCGCGCAGGCCCAGCGGCGGCAGGCCGACCTGCAGCGCCGCGCCGAGGCGCTGTCGCTGCTGTGCCGCAAGCTCGAGCAGAAGCGGCAGGCCACGCTGACCCGGCTGCAGGCACCGCTGCAGGCGCGCATGCAGCACTACCTGCCGTTGCTGATGCCCGGCGCCACGGTGGAGATGGATGCGGGACTCGCGCCCGCCACGCTCACGCGCGCGCGCCTCGGCGGCACGGTCGAGAGCGGGCAGTTGCAGGAATTGAGCTTCGGCGCGCGCGAGCAGCTGCGGCTCATCAGCCGCTTCGCCTATGCCGATCTGCTGCAGGAGGCGGGCCGTCCGACCCTGCTGATCCTCGACGACGCGCTGGTGCACAGCGATGCGCCGCGCCTGGCGCAGATGAAGCGCGTGCTGTTCGATGCGGCGCAGCGGCACCAGGTGCTGCTGTTCACCTGTCACCCCGAAGACTGGCGCGACATGGGCGTGGCGCTGCGGCCACTCGCCTGAAGAGCTCCGTGAGCAGGCCTTACTTGGCCAACCCGACCGGCATGCTCGCCAGCGAAATCTCTTCGGCTTGGGTCTGCACCGACGCCGGAGCCTGCGCCACGGCCGCCCGCTCGCGCTGCACCGCGAGGTAGAGGCAGGCCATCGTGACGACGACGACCAGCAGCGACACGAGCACGGTCCAGGTGGCGAGCGATGCCTCCTTGTGGCCGCCGCCATCCGCGATCCAGTTCTTTTGCGCCACAGCCATTTTGGGAACCTCCAGGAATATGGCCGCAATGATCGCGAGGGGCGCCGGGGGAGGCACGTCGGACGGCGCCGATGGCGCATGTAACTGAATGCCTCCTGCGCCTGGCGGCGGCCTGCTCAGTCGGCCGCGACCAGCTTGAGCCCGATCACGCCCGCGAGGATCAGCGCGATGCACAGCAGCCGCAGCGGCGCCGCCGAATCGCCGAGCGCGAGCACGCCGACGATCGCGGTGCCCGCGGCGCCGATGCCGGTCCAGACCGCGTAGCCGGTGCCCATCGGCAGGGTGCGCATCGAGAACGACAGCAGCACCACGCTCGACAGCCCCGTGGCGACCGTGAACAGGGCCGGCACCAGCCGCGTGAAGCCCTCGGAGGACTTCATCGCGAAGGCGAAGGCGATTTCCAGCAGCCCGGCGATGCCGAGCAGGGTCCAGGCCACGCTCAGGCCTTGGCGGCGGCCGCGGCTGCCGCCGGCGTGGCGCGGAAGGTCACGCCGAGGCGGTTGAAGGCATTCATCAGGCCGATGGCATAGGTCAGGTCGACCAGTTCCTTTTCGCTGAATTCGGCGCTGGCGGCTCGGTAGTCGGCATCGGGCACGCCGGTGTCGGCCACGCGCGTCACCGATTCCGACCAGGCCAGCGCGGCGCGTTCGCGCGCGCTGAACACGGCGCCGGCCTCGTGCCACACCGGCACCAGCACCAGCTTGTCGACGGCGAGGCCGCCCTTGAGCAGGTCGCGCGAATGCATGTCGATGCAGTAGGCGCAGCCGTTGATCTGCGAGACACGCAGGTAGACGAGGTCGACCAGTTCCTTGGGCAGGCCGCTCTTCTGGAGCGCGGCGTACACCCCGCCGAAGGCCTTGTAGCCTTCGGGCGAAACCTTGGCGTAGTCGATGCGATGGGTCATGACGGATCCTCTGGAAGCAATGTGCGTTGAATGAAGAACCGTATGGTGCTCCGGCTTGGTCTACTTCAAAAGAGCCATGATCTACCTTGCGTTCTAGGCCATGATCCGGCCGCGCCGCTTCACATCAGCGGCAGGATCCGCCGTGCGAGCCGCTCGGCCGTGGCGCTGGAATCGACGTTCGTGAAGGCCACCATCAGCGCGGGCGCGATGTCCCGGTCGACGGCCCAGTCGCTCAGCGCCTCCGCGAACAGGCCCTCTTCGCGCATGCGCGCGACCAGCCTGCGGTCGGAGCGCCGGCCCTGCAGCCGCAGGATCAGGTGCATGCCGCCGGGCTGTTCGTCGATGCGCACCTTGGCGCCGAGCACGCGCTCGAGGCCGATGCGGGTCGCGTCGCGGCGCTCGGCATAGAGCCTGCGCATGCGCTGGATGTGGCGCGCGAAATGCCCTTCGGCGATGAAGTCGGCGACGATGGCCTGCGTGAGCTGCGGGCTGCCGCCCGCGAACATCGCCTGGGTCCGTTCGAAGCGCTCGACCTGCGCCTCGGGCACGACGAGGTAGGCCAGCCGCAGGCTCGGAAAGAGCACCTTGCTGAAGGTGCCGGCATAGATCACGCGGCCATCGCGGTCCAGGCTCTTGAGCGCGGGCAGCGGGCGGCCGGCATAGCGGTACTCGCCGTCGTAGTCGTCCTCGACGATCCACGACTGGTTGCGCCGGGCCCAGTCGAGCAGCGCGAGCCGGCGCGGCAGCGACAGCGAGACGCACAGCGGGCTCTGGTGCGCGGGCGTGACCACCGCGGCGCGCGCCTTCGGGGCCAGCCGCAGGCCCTCGGCCACCACCAGGCCCTCGGCGTCCACCGGCACGGCCACGCCCGCGAGCCGCATCGCGGCCAGCAGTTCGCGCGTGGGTGGATAGCCGGGGTTCTCGAACCACACGCGGTCCGCGGGCTTGAGCAGTGCCTGCGCGATCAGCTCGAGCGTGTGGCGGTAGCCCGAGGTGAGAAAGACCTGTGAAGGCGCGCAGTCGATGCCGCGCGACACATGCAGATAGGCGGCGATCCCGGCGCGCAGCGCGGGCAAGCCCGGCACGGCCGGATGGGTCATGTCGATGGGCTGCATCGCGCGCGCGGCGCGTGCGCCAAGCCGTGCCCAGATCTTGCGCGGAAAGACGTCGAGCGCGGGCAGGCCCATCTGGAACGGCAGGATCGAATCGGGCCGGAAGCTCGGCGTGTAGGGGGTTGCCGCCACCGGCTGCTCGCGCGCGACCGGCATGCGCGGGCGCAGGCTCGGCGACACCACCGTGCCCGCCTGCCCGCGCGCCTGGATGTAGCCCTCGGCCGCCAGCAGGCCGTAGGCGGCATCGATGGTGCCGCGCGCCAGTCCCAGCTCCTGCGTGAGCGCGCGTGCCGAGGGGATGCGGTCGCCGGGGTTCAGCGTGCCGCTCGCGATCGCGTTGCGAAAGCGCCCGTAGATCTGACGATAGTAGGGCTCCGGCGACTTCGGGTCCAGCGGCGAGAGATGGGCGAGGGTCCCTGCGGCCATGGCGTGCGTGAGGAGAGAGGAGGGTGCGCAGGATCGTAGCACCGGGCCATCGATCATGGCCTATTCCAAATATCGATTCATGGCTCTTCGGGTCAGACCATGCGATTCCTAGAATCGCCGCCATCACATCATGGGGAGCGAACGATGAACATCCTGCACCTGGACTGCAGCCCGCGCGGACAAGACTCCGAGAGCCGCCGGCTCTCGCACAGGATCGTCGAGCACCTTCGCAGGCAGGCGCCCGCGGCGCTGCTCGTGCGGCGCGCGATCGGCGACGGCGGCCTCGCGCACATCGACGCCAACTACGCATCGGGACAGCACTCGGCCACGGCCGAGGTCGCGCCGCGGGGCGCGGTCGCGACTTCAGATGTCCTGATCGAGGAACTCGAGAAGGCCGACGTCGTGGTCATCGGCACGCCGATGCACAACCTGAGCCTGCCCTCGGTGCTCAAGGCCTGGATCGACCATGTGGTGCGCGCGCGCCGCACCTTCCGCATGACGCCCGAAGGCAAGGTCGGCATGCTGCGCGACCGGCCCGTGTTCATCGCGATCGCCTCGGGCGGCCGCTTCTCGGGCGAGCGCGCGCGGCAGCCCGATTTCCTCACGCCCTATCTGCGCGCGATCCTCGGCAGCATCGGGCTCACCGAGCTGCACTTCTTCTCGGTGCAGGGCACGGGGCTGGGCGAAGCGGCCGTGGCCGAGGCGAGGTCCGCGGCGGACCTCGCGCTCGCGGCGCACTTCGGGAGCTAGTTCAGTCCCGGCCGAACATCGTGCGCGAGATGCCCGCGCGCCGCAGCATGGCTTCGAACACCAGCCGGTTGACGGGGCCGCGCCCCGCGACACGCGTGGCCGGCACGGTCTCGAGGATCTCGGTGGGAATCGCACGGTTGGCCCCGCGGCCGGCATCGGACGCGAGCTGGATCTCGCAGGCGCGTTGCAGCGTCCACAAGCGGTTGAAGGCGGTCGGGATGTCGGGCCCCGCGGTCAGCAGCCCGTGGTTGCGCAGGATCAGGTGGTTGGCCTGGCCCAGCGAGCGCACCAGCCGCGGCTGTTCGTCGAGGTTCGTGGTCACGCCCTCGTAGTCGTGGTAGGCCACGTCGCCGTACATCATCGCGCTGTAGAAGTTGTCGTGCCGCAGGCCTTCCTCCTTCGACGCGACGGCGCAGCCCGCGGTGGTGTGCACGTGCATGATGCAGTGCGCATCGGGCCGCGCGGCATGCACCGCGCTGTGGATCACGAAGCCCGCCTTGTTGACCGTGTAGGCGCTCTCGCTTTGCGAGTTGCCGCCGATGTCGGTGCAGATCAGGTTCAGTGGCGTGACCTCGGCGTAGTGCAGGCCGAAGGGGTTGATGAGGTAGCGCGCTTCCGATCCCTCGCCGGCTTCGTCCACGCGCAGCGTGATGTGGTTGAAGATCAGCTCGGTCCAGCCGAGGTGGTCGAACAGCCGGTAGCAGCAGGCCAGGTCGAGCCGGGCGGTCCATTCGGCGGCCGGCATGCCGGCCGGCGCGGGGGGAGCGGGTGGGGCCGAAGCCGCATCCATCGTCATTCGTGTGTCTCCTGGGTTCTTCGTTCGGATCGTGAGGGTGCGCTGGTCAGTCGACGGTGGCGCCGGTCGACTTGATGACCGCACCCCAGCGGTTCACTTCCTTGTCGATCCAGCGCGAGAAATCCTCGGGCGAGCCGGCCACCACGTCGAATTCCAGCTCCCGGAGTTTCGCGCTGATCTCGGGCGAGCGCACGATCTTCACGATCTCGGCATTGAGCCGGTCGATCACGGGCCGCGGCGTGCCGCCGGGCGCGAGGAAGCCGACCCACGACGTGGCGACGAAATCAGGATAGCCCGACTCGACCATCGTCGGCACCTCGGGCACGTTCGCGAAGCGCTTCTCGCCCGTGGTCGCGATCACGCGCAGCCGGCCGTCCTTGACGAACTGCTGCACGTTGCCCGGCACCAGGAAGGCGCTCTGCACGTTGCCGGCCACGAGGTCGACCAGCGCCGGCCCGGCGCCCTTGTACGGCACGTGCGTGATGTCGACCTGCGCGGCCGACTTCAGCATCTCCATCGTGAGGTGCGAGGCGCTGCCCACCGCCACCGAGGCATACGACAGCCCGCCCTTGCGCGCCTTGGCCAGCGCGACGAACTCGGCCGGCGTCTTCGCGGGCAGGTCGGCATTGACCACGAGGTACTGCGGCGAGGTCACGGCCAACGTGATCGGCGCCAGGTCCTTGCGCGGATCGAAGGGCATCTTGCGGAACAGCGTGGCGTTGATCGCGATCGGCCCGTTGTAGCCCACCAGCAGCGTGTGGCCGTCGGGCGGCGACTTGGCGACGTAGTCGGCGCCGATGTTGCCGCCCGCGCCGGGCCGGTTCTCGACGATCACCGGCTGGCCCAGCGCCTCCTGCAGCTTCGGCTGCACCAGCCGCGCCACCGTGTCGTTGGTGCTGCCGGTGATCGGCACGATGATGCGCACCGGCTTGGTGGGCGCCCAGGGCGCGGCGGTGCTGGCTCCGGCCAGCATGGCCAGGCCGAGCAGGCTCGCGAATCTCTTCAGGCGGTTCATGGCGTCTCCTTGCGGGCTACTTCTGCGGCGCGGGAATGGAGGCGATCACGCCCGCCCACTTGTCCGACTCGGCGTGGATGAAGCTCTTGAAACCGGCCGGCCCGAGGTAGCGCGGTTCGGCCGCGAGCCCGACGATCTGCGACTGCACCTCGGGCTTGGCGACCACGGCCTGGATCGCGCCCGCGAGCTTCTCGATCGCCTCGGGCGGTGCCTTGGCGGGCGCGAACAGGCCCATCCACGCGGTGGCCGAGTAGCCTGGCACGCCGCCCTCGGCGAGGGTCGGAATTTCGGGCGCCACCGCGCTGCGCGTGGCGCTGGTCACGCCGAGCGCCACCAGCGCGCCGCTCTTGATGTGCGGATAGGCCGAGGTCAGGTCGACCACCGCCACCGGCAGTTGGCCGCCGAGCAGGTCGGTCACCGCGGGGCCGCTGCCGCGGTAGGGCACGGCGACCAGCTTGAGCTTCGCCATGCTGGCCAGCAGTTCGCCCGCGAGGTGCTGCGCCGTGTACTGCCCGGTGGTGCCGTAGCTCGTGCCCTCGGGCGTGGCGCGCGCCTTCTCGATGAAGCCGCGCAGGTCGCGCAGCCCGGTCTTCGCGCCGGCCACCAGCACCAACGGGATGTCGGCCACCTTCGCGACCGGCGCGAGCTGCTCCTGAGGCTTGAGCGGCGCGGCGTCGGGCAGGTTCGGGTTGACCACGATCGCGCCGGTGGCGCCCATGCCGATGGTGTAGCCGTCGGGCGCGGACTTCGCCACGCCGATCAGTCCTGTGGCGCCACCCCCGCCGGGCTTGTTGTCGACCACCACGGGCTGGCCCAGCGCGGTGGAGAGTTCGCGCCCGACGATGCGCGCGATGCCGTCGGCCGAGGCGCCGGGCGCGAAGGGAACGACCAGCGTCACCGGTTTGGAGGGAAAGGGTTGGGCCGTGGCAGCGAAGGCGCAAAGCGCGAGGGCGGCGCTCGCGAGCGCACGCGCGTTGAAGCGCGTCGAGAGGATCTTCATGGGGCTTGTCTCCGGTTCTTGTGAGGGGTGCGTCGACGGACGGCCGGGCTTCGACGGCCCGGTCCTGTCCGCCGCGTGTCGATGTCAGTCGGGCGCGAGGTCCTTGATGTCCTCGCAATGGATCAGCTCTTCGTCGCCCGCGGCGAAGTCGCCGCGCGGCGCGCTCAGGATGCGCAGCTGCACCCAGATGCCGTCGCCCATGTTCTCGACGATCTCGCCGATGGCGCCGCTGCGCAGTTCGAGCCGGCGGCCCGGCTCGAGGTGCATGATGTTCAGCATGGGCGGGCCTCAGAAGAACATGGTGAGGTTCTTGGCCAGCAGCACGTTCTGGCCGAGCCGGATCTCGCGCCGCGCGAGCTGCCACCGGCCGTCCACGCGCCGCAGCACGTCGCTGCGCTTGCCGGCGAAGTAGTACTCCTCGTGCTCGCAGCGGTTCTGGTAGATCAGGAAGCCGCTGAGCACCGACACCTCCTGCTGGCCGGCCGCGTTCTCTTCGATCGCGGTGAGCTGCACGTTGGTGACGAGGCGGCACAGCCGCGACAGCGGTTCCTCGGCCCAGTGCACGCCGGTGAGGATCTGCTCGGCGCGCTTGGTCAGGGTCCACTTGCCCTCGTTGAACCAGCTCATGTCCTTCTCGTAGCGGGTCTTCTCGCGCGTCTCGTGCTGGCCGAACTTGACGTTGAACATCATCGGCATGAAGTACACGAGGTCCTCGGCCAGCGTGTCCAGCCATTCGCGAAAGCGCCGCTGGTCGAGCATCTCGGCCTCGTCGTAGAGGAACTCCTCGATATCGCGCTTGAGTTCGTAGTAGCGCGCGTCGCGTGGCGGCCTCGGCGGCGGGCTGGCGACGGCGGTCGGTTCGGTGAGGGTCTCGGTCATCGATGCGTCCTTCGTGGGAGGTTCGGTCAGGAATTCGGTGCGGGCGGGATCGGCCCGCCCTGGTTCGCGAAGCAGCCGACGTCGACCACCGTGCCCGAGACGGTGGCGGCGTC
>NZ_JBZAYE010000331.1:0-8015 GCF_058244205.1 Variovorax sp. 20P10.2.4 | reverse complement strand
CGCTTCGACCGGCTGGCCGTGGCGGAGATCGGCTTTCGCGTCGGCCTGCGTGATGCCTCGCATTTCGTGCGCCTGTGCCGCCAGCAGCTGGGCGCCACGCCGGGCGCGCTGCGGCTGGCGCGAATCGGCCATCGCGCTGGCGGCTAGCGGCCAGCGGCGGCGCGGCGGGATTTCTACAGTCGCTGCGTTCGATCGCCAGCAACCCGCATCCACCCAACGAGGAGACCCCCATGTCCGACACCTATGTCCTGATCCACGGCGCCTGGCACACCGGTGCCGAAATGGAGGCCGTCGCGAACGGCCTGCGCGAGGCCGGCCACACCGTGCACTGCCCCACGCTCGCGGGCAACCGGCCCGGCGACGACCGCGCGAAGATCGGCCTGGCCGACGCGATCGATTCGGCGCTGCAGTACATCGAGGAGAACAACCTCTCGCAGCTGCGGCTCGTGGGCCACAGCTATGGCGGCATGGTGATCACGGGCGTGGCCGACCGCCTCGCGCAGCAGCCCGGCAAGATCGCGCGGCTGGTCTACGTGAACGCCTTCGTGCCGCAGCCCGGCGAGTCGCTCAACGACATGGTGCCGCCGCACTACGTGGCGCTGTTCGACGCGGTGGCGGCGGCCAACGACCAGGCCGTGACCTTGCCGTTCGAGATCTGGCGCGATGCCTTCATCAACGACGCCGACATGGCGCTCGCGCGCTCGGCCTACGAGCAGCTCAACCCGCACCCGTACCGCACCTTCACCGACAAGATCGTGCTGAGCCAGCCCATGGCCGCGCTGCAGGTGGGCAAGTCCTACGTCAACTGCCAGCAGGACATCGCGCTGCCGCACAGCCTGCCGTGGCATCCGCGGCTGTCGGAGCGGCTGGGGCTGTTCCGGCTGGTCGAATGCCCGGGCAGCCACGAGATGTTCTTCTCGAACCCCAAGCGACTCGCGCAGGCGATCCTCGAGGCGGGGCGGGACTGAGGCGTAGTCCAAGAACCGTTCGGGCTGAGCCTGTCGAAGCCTCGCGCTGCGCTTCGACAGGCTCAGCGTGAACGGTTGTCCTGCAGCGCGTCGAACACGCGGATCGATGCGTAGGCGTCGTTGGCCGCATAGCGCAGCTGCGCCTCGCTGAGCCGGTGGCTGGCCCAGTTCGAGGTGGTGGCCTTGCGCGACTTGGTGAAGCGCTGGCCGAACACCAGCGCCACGGCGGTCTTCACGCCGACCGAACGGCGGTAGCCGCGGCGGCGGAATTCGTCGTCGATGTCGTGGACCGCGCGCGGCTCCACCTTGAGCTTCTGGCGGATCAGCGAGAGATCGCTCGAGAGGCCGAAGCCCACCTTCCGCAGCGCCTCGGAACCGATCAGCGCGCCCAGCACCTCGTTGCAGTCGCTGCGATGCAGCTGGAACAGCCACGCGGTCTCGCGCGTGGCGAACTGCACCAGGTGCGGGCCGGTCGAGACCTCGTTCTTGGCGAAGGTGGGCTTGGACTCGGTGTCGAAGCCGACCACGCCCGCGGCCAGCAGCGCGGCGGCCGCGCGCTCGGCATCGTCGCGCGTGGCGACCAGCACGATGTCGTTCAGGCCCAGGCCCTCGAAGGGTTCGAGCAGCGCGATCTCCTCGCGTTCGGGCAGAGGGGGCAGGGGTGTGCGAGGTGCGTTCAACGGGAGGCCGCCTTCCGGGCCGTCTTCGCCGGGGCGGTTTTCTTCGCGGCGGTCTTCCTGGCCGGTGCAGCCTTCTTCGCGACGGTTTTCTTCGCCGCCACCTTCCTGGCGGGCGCCTTCTTCGCCGCCGCCTTCTTCGCGGCGGCCGCCTTGCGCATCGCCTTCGGCACCGTGCCCGAGCGCAGCGCGGCCTCGTAGGCGCGCCGGCCCCACAGGGCCGCTTCCTCGCGGTCCTCGAACAGCTCGGGCGGCGCCTCGCGGTAGGACATCGGCATCTGCTGCCCCTGCCGTTCGTAGGTGAAGGGGGCGAGGTTCAGGCGGTCGAAATGCGCGGCGCTCTCGGCGTCGGACTTGAGGTAGAGGGTGTCGCGTATCACCAGCGCGAACATGCGGCCCTCGTGGTAGATGCCGAAGCCGCTGAACATGCGGCGGATGTCGATGCGGCCGAAGCGCTCGAAGGTCTCGTGCAGGCTGTCGGCGAAGGCGTTCTTCATGGCGTGCCGCCCGCGGCCGGCCGCACCGGCGTCGAGGCCTGCGCGCCGACCACCGTGTTCCAGGCCTTCACGCCCCAGCCGGTCACGATGCCGTTCGTCACGTAGGGATCGACCTTGGCGAAGGCTTCGGGCACCGCGGGCGAGGTGGCTTCGAACAGCAGCAGCGCGCCTTCGGGCGGGTTGCCGGTGGCGCCGCCGAGCAGCAGCTCGCCGCGCTCCACCGCCTGCCAGGCCAGCGCGAGGTGCGCATCGCGGAATTCACCGCGGCGCTCGAGGTAGTCGGGCGCGGTGTCGTAGATCAGCAGGTAGTGCATGGGGTGTTCGTGGGGTTCAGGCCGTGATCTCGATGCGGTTGCCGTCGGGGTCGAGCACCACGCTCTCGTAGTAGCCGTCGCCGGTGCGGCGCGGGCCGTCGAGCAGCGGGTAGCCGTCGGCCTGCAGCCGGCGGCTCAACGCGTCGACCGCTTCCTCGGAGCCCACGCTGATCGCGAGATGGGTCCAGCCCATGCGCTGCGCGCCGGGCTCGGCCGTCACCGGAGAGAGCGTGCGGGTGGTCATGGCCTCGATGCGGGCGCCGTCGCCCAGGCTCAGGAAGCAGGAGGCGAAGCCCTTCGCGGGATTGACGTAGCCCTCGCCCGCGGCGGCGCCGAAGTAGTCGACATAGAAGCGCTTGCAGCGTTCGAGGTCGGTGGTCCAGAGGGCGATGTGGTCGATGCGCATGGTGAAGAAGACGGCGAATGGGTTCAGGCCTTGCGCCAGGGCGCGCGCGCCGGATACCAGTGGTAGCTGATGCGTTCGCGCCCGCTGGTCGGATGGCGGTCGACCGTGCCGCGCGCGAGGCCGTAGCGCTCGTAGAAGCGCTGCGCCGCGGTGTTGGTGAGCGCCACGTGCAGCCGCCAGCCGGTGGGCATGCGCACGCAGGCCTCGTCGAGCAGTGCCTGGCCCAGGCCCTGGTTGCGCAGGTGCGGATCGACGAACAGCTGCGCCACGTACTCGCGCCGGTCGTGCAGCACCATGAAGGCCAGCGCCTGTGCGTCGCGCTCGGCGATCACCACCTCGGCCGGCGCCACGAACTCGGTGCGCACGCGCTGCAGCCAGTGAGAGATCGGCTCGATCACGGGCGTGCCCGGATGCGAGGCCGCCCAGGCCCGGCGCCAGATGCCGGCGAGCACCATGTTCTCCTCGGCCGCGCCATCGCGCAGTCGCAGGTGGAAGGCGGGCGTCTGGGCGTCGGACATGGCCGTTCGTTCAGCCGCGCAGCACCTGCGCGTGGTGCGCCAGGTGGTCGGCCATGAAGCTCTGGATGAAGTAGTAGCCGTGGTCGTAGCCCGCGTGGCGCCGCAGCGTGAGCGGCTGGCCGGCGGCGAAGCAGGCGGCCTCGAAGGCTTCGGGATGCAGCTGCTCGGCGAGGAATTTGTCGGCCAGGCCCTGGTCGACCAGGATCCCGTGCGGATAGGGCGCCGCGACCTGCGACTGCATCAGCGCGCTGGCATCGTGCGCGAGCCAGGCCGCGCGGTCGTCGCCGGGTTCGCCGAGGTAGCCGCGCAGCGCCTTGTCGCCCCAGGGGCACTGGGTGGGCGCGCAGATCGGCGCGAAGGCCGACAGCGAGAGGAAGCGCCCCGGATGGCGCAGCGCCAGCGTCAGCGCGCCGTGGCCGCCCATCGAGTGGCCGAAGATGCCCAGGCGCGCGGTGTCGATCGCGAACTGGCGGCCCACCAGCGGCAGCAGCTCCTGCACGATCCAGCTCTCCATGCGCCAGTGGGTGGCCCAGGGCGCCTCGGTGGCGTCGAGGTAGAAGCCGGCGCCGATGCCGAAGTCCCAGCTCGTGGTGGCGCCCGGCAGCGCTTCCACGGCCGCGCCGCGCGGGCTGGTGTCGGGCGCGATCAGCGCCAGGCCGAGGCTGGCGGCCATGCGTTGGGCGCCGGCCTTGATCGCGAAGGTCTCCTCGTTGCAGGTCAGGCCCGCGAGGTACAGCAGCGCCGGCACGCGCTCGTTCGCGGCCTGCGGCGGCAGGTAGACCGAGAAGCGCATCGGCAGGCCGATCTCGTGCGAGGCCTGTTCGTAGAAGCCCTGCACGCCGCCGAAGCAGTGGTGCTCGGACAGGGTCTTGAGCAGATCGGTCATGCGGCGCCCCGCACCAGTTCGAGCACCGCGTCGGCGAAGGCGCGCGGCGCCTCCTGCGGCAGGTTGTGGCCCACGCCCGGCACCAGCCGGTGCGAGCGCGGTCCGCTGAAGCGCGGCGCATGCGCCGCAGCCTCGGCCGGTGGCCGCACGCCATCGTCGATGCCGTCGAAGGTGATCGCGGGCACGCGGATGACCGGCTGCGCGGCCAGTTGGCGATCGATGTCGGCGTAGGCCGGATCGCCCGCCACCAGGCCGAAGCGGTGGCGGTACGAGTGGATCACCACCTCCACGAAGTCGGGATGGTCGAAGGCCGCGGCGCTGCGCTCGAAGGTGGCGTCGTCGAAGCGCCAGGTCGGCGACCACAGCTTCCACAGCAGCTTCGCGAAGGCCTTGCGGTCCTTCTGCAGGCCGGCGCGGCCGCGCTCGCTGTGGAAGTAGTACTGGTACCAGAGGCTGTGCTCGTTCTCGGGCGTGTCGGGCTCCATCGCCTTGGCGATGTTCTGGATGTTGTAGCTGTTGAGCGATACCAGCCCCGCGCAGCGCTCGGGCCACAGGGCCGCCACCACGCAGGCGGCGCGGCCGCCCCAGTCGTAGCCGGCGAGCACGGCGCGCTCGATCTTCAGCGCATCGAGCAGCGCCAGCAGGTCGGCGCCGAAGGCCGCCTGTTCGCCCGAGCGCGGCGTGTCCTTGCTCAGGAAGCGCGTGCCGCCGTAGCCGCGCATGTACGGCACGATGGTGCGGCAGCCCTCGGCCGCGAGCAGCGGCGCGACCTCGGCATAGGTGTGGATGTCGTAGGGGAAGCCGTGCATCAGCAGCACGGGCGGTCCGTCGGCCGGGCCGCTCTCGTGGTAGGCGACCTCGAGCACGCCGGCTTCGATGCGGCGCAGGGGCTCCATGCGTTCCATGGTCGGCACCCGCGGCGTCAGTAGAGCACCACGCCGCGGATCGACTCGCCGCGCTTCATGAGGTCGAAGCCGTCGTTGATCTTCTCGAGCGGCATGGTGTGGGTGATCAGGTCGTCGATGTTGATCTTGCCTTCCATGTACCAGTCGACGATCTTCGGCACGTCGGTGCGGCCGCGCGCGCCGCCGAAGGCCGAGCCTTCCCACTTGCGGCCGGTGACCAGCTGGAACGGGCGCGTGCCGATCTCGGCGCCGGCCTCGGCCACGCCGATGATGATGCTGCGGCCCCAGCCCTTGTGCGTGCACTCGAGCGCCTGGCGCATCACCTTGGTGTTGCCGATGCACTCGAAGCTGTAGTCGGCGCCGCCGTCGGTCAGCTGCACGATGGCGTCGACCACGTTCTCGGTGTCCTTCGGGTTGATGAAGTGGGTCATGCCGAACTTGCGTGCCATGGCCTCGCGCTCGGGGTTCAGGTCGACGCCGATGATCTTGTCGGCGCCCACCATCTTCGCGCCCTGGATCACGTTCAGGCCGATGCCGCCGAGGCCGAACACCACCACGTTGGCGCCGGCTTCCACCTTGGCCGTGAAGATCACCGCGCCGATGCCGGTGGTGACGCCGCAGCCGATGTAGCAGACCTTGTCGAAGGGCGCGTCCTCGCGGATCTTGGCCAGCGAGATCTCGGGCGCGACCGTGTAGTTGCTGAAGGTGGAGGTGCCCATGTAGTGGGCGATGGGCTTGCCGTCGAGGCTGAAGCGGCTGGTGCCGTCGGGCATCAGGCCCTTGCCCTGGGTGCCGCGGATCAGCTGGCACAGGTTGGTCTTGCGCGACAGGCAGAACTTGCACTGGCGGCATTCGGGCGTGTAGAGCGGGATGACGTGGTCGCCCTTCTTGAGGGTGGTGACGCCGGGGCCGACGTCGACCACGATGCCCGCGCCTTCATGGCCGAGGATGGCGGGGAAGATGCCCTCGGGGTCGGCGCCCGACAGGGTGTAGTAGTCGGTGTGGCAGATGCCGGTGGCCTTGATCTCGACGAGCACTTCGCCGAACCGGGGGCCGTCGAGGTCCACGGTTTCGATGGTCAGGGGGGCTCCGGATTTCCAGGCGACGGCGGCTTTGGTTTTCATGACGTGTTCGGGGGGAAAGGGGGGGAGGAGGGAAGGAATGGGGGCCGGAAGACGGCGCGAGGCCCCAAGGATACTCAGGCGGGGCCAGCGGGGAAGATACCCGACATGCCGATGAACCCGGGCAGGTGTCGGAAATCCCAGACCCAGTGTCGCAGGGCGGGATATTCGTCGAGCGAAATGCCGCCTTCGCCGGCCAGCGCCACGTAGGGGAAGCAGGCCAGGTCGGCGATCGTCGGCTCGGCCGCCGCGGCCAGCCAGCGCAGGCCGGCGCTGGCCTGCTCGGCCAGGTGGTCGTCGAGCACGCGGAACACGGCGCGCGCGCCGGCGCGGCAGGCCTCGATGTCGAGATGGCGGTAGCCGAGCGCGTCGTGCAGCCGCGCGGCCGAGGCGGTGCGCGTGATCTCGTCGGCCGTGGCGAGCCACATCGCGACCTGGCCGCGCAGCCTCGGATCGTCGGGGTACCAGCGCCGCCGGGCGTCGTGGCGGCTCGCGAGGTAGACCAGGATGGCCTGCGCGTCGCGCAGCACGAAGCCCTCGTCTTCGATCACCGGGATCTGGCCGAGCGGGTTGAGCTGCGCGAGGAACGCGGCCGACTTGTGCGCGCGCCCGGGGTAGAAGTCGACCGGCACGGCCTCGTAGGGAACGGCCAGCCAGGCCAGCAGCTGCCGCACCTTGAAGCAGTTGCCCGAGAGCGGGTAGTCGTGGAGCCTGAGCAGCGTCGTCATGCGGCGGCCCTCGTGCCGAAGCGCATGCCGCGTTCGCGCAGCCAGCGGCGGTAGGTGACGGAGGTGGTGTCGCCGCGCGTCGGCGTCTCGGCGCGGCCTTCGAGCGGCATGCGCTTGAAGGCATGGTTCTCGAGGATCGGCTTGTCCTGGCCGAAGATCGTGTGCTGGAACGCGATGAGCTCGGCGTCGCTCGACACGTCGTCGAAGTAGGCCAGCACCGTGTGGGCGATCACGTGCTCGTCGTCGAGCGGCTGCAGGAACAGGCCGATCGCGTCCTGCGCCTCGGGCCGCAGGCTCGACTTGTAGAGCATGGCCGAGAAGGGCTGCATCACGCGGTAGGTGTAGCGCACGTCGGCGCCGCTGTCGTGCGCGGCCGAGGCGCGCGGCTGCCAGAAGCGGCAGTCGGTGGCCCAGATCTCGCCGGTGGCGGGCTCGATCGCCACCTCGTACCGGGCGACCTCGGTGTGCGGCACCTTGCCGAGGTAGTCGGCATGCACGAAGGGAAAGTGCGCCATGTCGAGGAAGTTCTCGATCACGCGCAGCCCCGACGCCGCGACGCCGATGCCGCCGCAATCGACGAGGCGGCGCCCGGGCTCGGTGTATTCCGGAAACGCGAACAGCGGGCGCGCGGGCCGGCCGCTGGGGCAGACCCAGAGGTAGCCGTGGCGCGATTGCACGGAGAGCGGCTGCGTGCCGAGCCGGCATTGCGGCGTGCCGTCGGCCTCGGCCCACAGCGAGAGCGTGGCGCCGAGCAGGCAGGTGCCGTAGGGCTGCCGCTGCGAGCGGCCGGCGAGCGCGCTCGCGGGGCCGACGACCAGCCAGTCGTCGAGCATGTTGGGATCGTTGGTGACGAAGGGCATCGTGCTTCCTTCAGGTCTCGGGTTGTTCGATGTCGCCGCGCAGGGTTCGCGCGGCTGCGTGCAGGGTCTTCATGGTCTCGGAGCCCGGGGCGGCCTCGGTCCACAGGTGGACGAAAGCCAGTTGCGCTTGCGCGT
>NZ_JBZAYE010000330.1:0-8021 GCF_058244205.1 Variovorax sp. 20P10.2.4 | reverse complement strand
CGCCTGGCCGCGGCGGTCACCTTGACCATGCCCGCGCATCGCTACGACGCGCGCCACGCCGAGGCGGTGCGTTCAGCGGCGCGCGAACTGACCGGGCTGGTCTGAGCGCCTCGCTCAGCCCTCCGCCTTGAAGCCCGAGTTCTTGATCGGCAGCTCCCACATCTTCAGGTGCGCCGCCTGCGTGGCCGCGAGCTCGGCCGGGCCGGCGTGCGTGGGCACCAGGCCCAGCGCGTAGATGCGCTCCTGCACGTCGGGCGCGCGCAGCGCGTCGGCCACGGCGCGGTCGAGGCGCTGCACCGTCTCGGCCGGCAGGCCGGCCGGGCCGTAGAGGCCGAAGAAGGCATTGGCCGTGACGTCGATGCCGGCCTCCTTGAGCGTGGGCACCTCGGGCAGCGAGCGGTTGCGCTGCGCGCCGGTCATCGCGAGGATGCGCACCTTGCCCGCGCGGTGGTGCTCGATGGTCTCCGAGGCGGTGTCGACCATCAGCGGCACCTGGCCGCCGATCAGGTCCTGCGCGGCCGGCGCGCCGCCGCGGTAGGCCACGTGCGTCATCGGCACGCCCGAGGCCTGCGCCAGCAGCTGGCCCGCGAAGTGCGGCACCGTGCCCGCGCCCGAGGTCGCGTAGTTGGCCTTGGTGGGGTTGGCCTTCATCCAGGCCAGCACCGCCTTCAGGTCGCCGGCCGGCGCGCCGGGGCCGGCCGTGACCGCGAAGTCGAAGGTGCCCGCGAGCGCGACCGGCGTGAAGTCCTTGACCGGGTCGTAGCCGAGGCTCGGGTAGAGCCACGGATGGATCACCAGCGCGCCGCTCGGCGAGAAAACCAGCGTGTTGCCGTCGGGCGCCGAGCGCTTGACCTCGGCGAGCGCGAGGCGGCCGGCAGCGCCGGGCTTGTTGTCGATGATGACGTTCTGGTTGAGCGTCACGCGCATCTTGTCGGCCAGCAGGCGCGCGACCACGTCGGCGGAGCCGCCGGGCGGGAAGCCCACCAGGATGCGCAGGGTGCGCTCCTGCGCGAAGGACCGCGGCGCGATGGCGGCGGCGGCGGCGAATGCAGCGGCCTGCGCTGCGAACTGACGGCGTTTCATGGGGGTCTGTCTCCTCGGGGGTGGATGGTCTGTCGCGTTGTTGTCGTGTCGTCGTCCCTGGATCTCTTCGTTCTTCAGCGCAAGGCGGCCAGCAGCGCGCGGTTCTGCTCGGGCAGGCCGACCGAGATGCGCAGCCATTCGCCCAGGCCGTAGTTGCCCAGCAGCGAGACCTCGATGCCCGCGGCCAGCAGGCGCGCATGCACCGCGGCGCTGTCGCCCACCTTCACCATCAGGAAGTTGCCCGACGAGGGCAGGTGCGCGAGGCCGAGTTCGTCGAAGCCCGCCGCGAGCTGCGCGCGCCCGGCAGTGTTGAGTTCGTAGCTGCGCGCGAGGAAGTCGGCGTCGCCCAGCGCGGCCGTGGCCGCGGCCAGCGCCGGCGTGGTGACGTTGAAGCGCGGGCGCTGCGCGTTCATGCGCGCGGCCAGCGCGGGCTGCGCCACGCCGTAGCCGATGCGCAGGCCCGCGAGGCCGAAGGCCTTGGAGAAGGTGCGCGCCACGATCAGGTTCGGCAGCCGCCGCACCCAGCCGATGCTGTCGTAGCGCTGCGCGGGCGCGAGGTACTCGGTGTAGGCCTCGTCGAGCAGCACCGTCACGTGCGCCGGCACCGACTGCAGGAAGGCCTCGAGCGGCGCGGCCTCGATGAAGCTGCCGGTGGGGTTGTTGGGGTTGGCGACGAAGACCAGCTGCGTGTCCTCGCCGATCGCCGCGCGCATCGCGTCGAGGTCGTGGCCGAAGTCGCGCGCCGGCACCACGGTGGCACGCGCATGGGCGTGCGCCGTGGCCTGGGCGTAGACCACGAAGCCGTACTGCGAATAGACCACGCTCTCGCCCGGCTTCAGGCTGACCTGCGCGGCCAGCTCGAGGATCTCGCTCGAGCCGCTGCCCAGCACCAGCCATTCGGGCGGCACGTCCAGCCGCGCGGCCAGCGCCTGCTTGAGCGCGCTGCCGTTGCTGTCGGGGTAGGTGCCGGCGCCCGCGAGCGCGTCGGCGGCCGCGCGGCGCGCCGACTCGGGCATGCCGAGCGGGTTTTCGTTGGAGGCCAGGAGGATCTTCGGGGCGGTCATGTCGTCGGTGCAAAAAGGCGGATTATTTAAGAAGTTAAATTTATCCGGCCGGCCCGGCGCGGCCATCGGGGCCTACCCTTCCCGCGGTGGCGGGCGGGTGAACGCATTGCAGGCCGCGGGTGAACGCAATGACGGTGAGCGGCGCCGATTACATTCATTTTTGTCATCGATTAATCCCGCTTTGAGCTATTACTCTTCACTACGGTATGCAATAAAGTGGAGGTTATGGATCGCGCGTGTGCGCGCCCCGAATCCGAATACACCCCACCGCATCGCTTTGCATTTCGTCCCCGAGGAGAAAACATGACCGCCCGCACCACCGCCCACGGACTCCAGGTCGCGACCGAACTCCACCGCTTCGTCGAGGAGAAGGTGCTGCCCGCCAGCGGCGTGGCCAGCGAGACCTTCTGGAAGGGTTTCGACGCCATCGTCACCGACCTCGCGCCCAGGAACGTGGCGCTGCTCGCCGAGCGCGACCGCCTGCAGAGCGAGCTCGACGCCTGGCACAAGAAGAACCCCGGCCCGATCGCCGACATGCCGGCCTACCGCGCCTTCCTCGAGAAGATCGGCTACCTGCTGCCGCAGCCCCGGGGCGCGAAGGCGACCACCGCCAACGTCGACGCCGAACTGGCGCAGCAGGCCGGCCCGCAGCTGGTGGTGCCGATCCTCAACGCGCGCTACGCGCTCAACGCCGCCAACGCGCGCTGGGGCTCGCTGTACGACGCGCTCTACGGCACCGACGCCATTCCCGAAACCGGCGGCGCCGAGAAGGGCAAGGGCTACAACCCCGTGCGCGGCGCCAAGGTCATCGAGTTCGCGCGCAACGTGCTCGACCAGGCCGCGCCGCTGGTCAACGGCTCGCACAAGAACGCCACCGGCTACAGCGTGAAGGACGGCCAGCTGGTCGTCGCGCTGCAGAGCAGCAGCACCGCGCTGGCCGATCCCGCGCAGTTCATCGGCTACCAGGGCGATGCCTCGGCCCCGTCGTCGGTGCTGCTCAAGCACAACGGCATCCACCTCGACATCCGCATCGACCGCTCCACGCCGATCGGCAAGAGCGACGCCGCCGGCGTCAGCGACCTGGTGCTCGAGGCCGCGCTGTCGACCATCCTCGACCTCGAGGACTCGGTGGCCGTGGTCGATGCCGCCGACAAGGTGGTCGCCTACTCGAACTGGCTCGGCATCGTGCAGGGCACTCTGACGGAAGAAGTCGCCAAGGGCGGCAAGACCTTCACGCGCGGCCTCAACCCCGACCGCGAATACACCGGCGCCAACGGCCAGCCGATCAAGCTGCATGGCCGCTCGCTGATGTTCCTGCGCAACGTGGGCCACCTGATGACCAACCCGGCCGTGCTGTACGACGGCGGCAAGGAAATCCCCGAAGGCATCCTCGATGCCGTGGTGACCACCACCATCGCGATGATCGACCTCAAGCGCAAGGGCAACTCGCGCACCGGCAGCATCTACATCGTCAAGCCCAAGATGCACGGCCCGGCCGAAGTGGCCTTCGCGAGCGAGCTGTTCGGCCGCGTCGAGCAGCTGCTGGGCCTGCCGGCCAACACCGTGAAGCTCGGCATCATGGACGAGGAGCGCCGCACCAGCGTGAACCTCAAGGCCTGCATCGCCGAGGCCGCCGCGCGCGTGGCCTTCATCAACACCGGCTTCCTCGACCGCACCGGCGACGAGATGCACACCGCCATGCAGGGCGGCCCGATGATCCGCAAGGGCGACATGAAGGCCAGCGCCTGGATCGGCGCCTACGAGAAGAACAACGTGCTGGTCGGCCTGTCGTGCGGCCTGCGCGGCAAGGCGCAGATCGGCAAGGGCATGTGGGCCATGCCCGACCTGATGGCCGCCATGCTCGAGCAGAAGATCGGCCATCCGAAGGCCGGTGCCAACACCGCCTGGGTGCCCTCGCCCACCGCCGCCACGCTGCATGCGCTGCACTACCACCAGGTCAGCGTGACCGCGGTGCAGCAGGAACTCGAGAAGATCGACGCCGATGCCGAGCGCGACAACATCCTGAACGCGCTGCTGCAGGTGCCGATCGCCGCCGAAGCCAAGTGGACCGAGGCCGAGAAGCAGCAGGAGATCGACAACAACGTGCAGGGCATTCTGGGCTACGTGGTGCGCTGGATCGACCAGGGCGTGGGCTGCTCGAAGGTGCCCGACATCCACAACGTGGGCCTGATGGAAGACCGCGCCACGCTGCGCATCTCGAGCCAGCACATCGCCAACTGGCTGCTGCACGGCGTGGTCACGAAGGCGCAGGTCGACGAGACCTTCCAGCGCATGGCCAAGGTGGTCGACGAGCAGAACGCCGGCGACCCGCTGTACCAGCCGATGGCCGGCCACTTCGACAGCTCGGCCGCCTACAAGGCCGCGCAGGACCTGGTGTTCAAGGGCATCGAGCAGCCCAGCGGCTACACCGAGCCGCTGCTGCACGCCTGGCGCCTGAAGGTCAAGGGCGAAGCCTGATCGCCGAGCGAACGACTCGCGAACCGCGGCGCCTTCGGGCGCCGTTTTTCATGGCTGGTTAGGATGCGTGCCGCTCTCCGTTTCCTGCTGTCCCATGACGTTCTCCCCGGCCCGCGCACGCTCGGCCACCTCGATGCTGATCGTGCTGGCCTCGGCCTTCGCGCTGAGCCAGGCCTTCCGCACCGTCGGCGCGATGATGGCCACGCCGCTCTCGCAGCACTTCGGCCTCACGGCGCAGGCGCTCGGGCTGTGGGCCGGCACCTTCCACTTCATGTTCGGCGCCACGCAGCTCGCGATGGGCGTGTCGATCGACATGTACGGCGTGCGCCGCACGGTGCTCACGGCCTTTCCGCTCGCGATCGCGGGCGCGGTGCTGTGCGCGCTGGCGCCGAGCTTCCATGCGCTGCTGCTCGGCCAGGCGATGATCGGCGTCGGCTGCGCGCCGGCCTTCCTGGCCTGCACCGTGTTCATCGCGCGCCACTTCGAGGCCGCGCGCTTCACCGCGATGTCGGGCCTGGTCATGAGCCTCGCGGGCCTGGGCATCCTGTTCACCGGCACGCCGCTGGCGCTGCTGATCGAGGCCGCGAGCTGGCGCGCGGGCTATGCCTGCCTCGCGGGCTTCGCGGTGCTGTCGTGGGGCTTCGTGTTCTGGCGCGTGCACGAGCCGCCGCATGCGCAGGCCACGCAGCGCCAGACGGTGGGCAAGGCGGTGCGCGAGCTGCTGCCGCTGTTCGCGATGCCGCACACGCTGGGCCTGCTGTGCTTCGCCTGCGTTTCGTATGCGGCCTTCATCACCTTGCGCGGCCTGTGGCTCGGCCCGGTGCTGCACGACCGCCACGGGCTCTCGCTCGTGAGCAGCGGCAACGTCGCGCTGGTGATGACCGTCGCGGGCATGATCAGCCCGGCCCTGTTCGGCCGCCTCGATCCCGGCGGCGCGCGACGCGGCCGCTGGCTCATGGGCTGCGCCTCGGCGGCCGCGATCATGTTCGCGCTGATGGCGTTCACGCAGTCGCTGGCGGTCGACATCGGCCTGCCGATCCTCTACGGCCTGCTCTCGGGCTACTCGGTGCTGCAGTACTCGTACACGCGCGCCGCCTACCCGGCCGCGATGACCGGGCGCGCGCTGTCGCTGCTCAACATGGCGATGTTCCTCGGCGTCTCGCTGATGCAGTGGACCACTGGCGTGGCCGCCTCGTGGGCGGCCACGAACGGCGTCGAGCCGTTCCGCGCGGTGTTCCTCACCATCGCGCTGATGCTGGCCGCGGGCACCACGGCCTTCCTGCTGCTGCCGCGCGCGCACGAACGCACGGGCGCGATCGCCGCGGGACGCTGAGGCTCAACCGAGCCGCGAGCGCACCTCCACGCGGCCCAGCCGGCGCATGCCTTGCGCGTACACGTGCGGCCGGCCGTACATGGCCTGCGCATCGGTGCTGCCGAAGGCCGGCGCCTCGCAACCCTTGCGCGTGACGAAGCAGCGGCGCAGCACGTCGTAGCGCCGCGGCTCGGCCTCGCCGCCGCGCGCCTCGGGCAGGCGCGCGAGCCTCACCTCCCACCAGGCGCCATCGATGCGGTGCCACTGCGTGACGGCATCGATGACGTGATAGGGCGCATAGGGCCGCACCGTGTCGCGGCTGCCATAGCGCTCGGCCCACTCGGCCTTGCGCTGCTGCTTCGCGCGCTGCAGGTGGCGGTTGGGCAGCAGGATGCCCGTGCCGGGATGCACGAACAGCTCCACCGACGCCGACTCGCGCAGCGGCACCATCCGTTGCTGCCACATGCGGCCCGGCACCCACACCTCGCCCTCGTGCAGTTCGGCCAGGCGTTCGACGAACTGGTCGATGTGCACGAAGATGTGCGCCTGCACCGTGTTGCGCCGGTCGATGCCTTCGCAGAGCTCGCTCCACACCTTGTCCCAGGGCCGATGCACCTGCTTGTGCAGCCAGCGCTTGAGCGGCTGCAGGTTCTCGCTGAGCCACTTGGGGCGCTGGTAGCCGCGCCGCATGCCCAGGTGCGAGCCGCGCTCGGGGCTGTTGCGCCAGGGGCGGCCGTCGCCCTGCACGCGCCAGCCGCCGCGCGGGCGTTCCACGATCACCTTGTCCATGTCTTCGCGCATGGTCAGTCCTCCTTCAGTCCGCGCGCCGCCTTCTGCAGCGCGACCTTCTGCGCGCGCCGCTCGGCGCGATGCGTGCGCAGGTGGCGGCCCGCACCCTGGCTGGATGCGCGGCGTGCCATCGCGGCCACGACGGGATTGCGCGGGGCTTCGCCCGGCACCGAGAAATAGAACCGGCCCAGACGCTTCTCGTCGTCGCGGGCCTTTCGCTGAGCACTCATGTGCACACACTCCGGATCAAAAACAAAAAGGCCCCGGCGAATGTTTGCGCGCGGGGCCCTTGTCGATACGGCCGCGGCGGGATGCGTGGATGCACATCCGGCCGGGGCGGTCGGTGTGCGGTCAGGAGTTCAGAGAACGGTTCATTGAAGTGGTGGGGCGCCCGGGAGGTCGATCGTCGCCGTGCGCGCGTGAAAGAAAAACTGTCGCTGAAAAATGAAGGCCGGATTCTGGCGAGGCCGCGCGCGGCGCGCAAGACCGTTGTGCAACGCTGTGGCGTGAAGGCGACGTGTCCCATGCGCCGGCAGCGAAGAAAAAAACCGGCGCGCGAATCCAGCCGCGCATGCGCCCCGTACTGGTCTCAAGCGCATCGCGCCTCCGCGCTGTTGGCGGTTCCACAGACACACGGCGGTGCGCGCATGGCGCACTCCTCAAGGAGACCTTCATGAAGAAACTCGTCATCGCACTCGGTGTCTCGGTCCTGCTCGGCGCTTGCGCGGGCGGCATGGGCATGGGTGGCAGCAGCAACACGAACACGCCCATGGTCGGCGGCGCACCGATGTATCCGACGAAGGACATCGTCGACAACGCCGTGAATTCCAAAGACCACACGACGCTGGTCGCGGCGGTGAAGGCCGCGGGCCTGGTCGACACGCTCAAGAGCCCCGGACCGTTCACCGTGTTCGCACCGACCAACGCGGCCTTCGCCGCGCTGCCGCCCGGCACGGTCGACACGCTGCTCAAGCCCGAGAACAAGGGCACGCTGACGACGGTGCTGACCTACCACGTGGTGCCCGGCCGCATGGACAGCGCCGCGCTGATGAACGCGATCAAGGCCGGCGGCGGCAAGGCCACCCTGAAGACCGCGAGCGGCGGCACGCTGACCGCGATGATGAGCGGCAGCAACGTGCTCGTGACCGATGCGAAGGGCGGCACCGCGATGGTGACGATCGCCGACGTCTACCAGTCGAACGGCGTGATCCACGTCGTGAACAAGGTGCTGCTGCCGGGCTGATCGCCCGCCGGCGCGGCGTGCTCAGGCGCGCTGCGCCGCCTCGGCTTCCTCG